>JAJYHI010000033.1 GCA_021784835.1 bacterium | reverse complement strand
ATAAACTTAAAGATATGATTACTCAGATAGCTACCGCCGCAGAGGAACAATCGACCGCCGCAGAGGAAATCTCGGCTTCTTCGGATTTAATCCTGAAGGCTCAGGAGGCTACGTCCGCCAGCACAGGTCGGATACAGATAAGTTCGCAGGAGTTATCGAACCTTGCTTCTTTGCTGGCAAAAAACGTCAGCATTTTTAAATTATAATTACGGCGGCCGATATCGATATATGCGCAGAAGGAGGCGTGCAGTGAAGTTAAAGTGACTACACCGCCGTCACGCAAAATTCTTAATTATATCTTATCTACCAAAATTTCTTGTTTTCACATGGCAGTCAAAACAAAGAATTTCGCAATTAGAAAGAATATCTCCTCCATTGCTGTTTTTATGATGCGCCTCCCATTTGCCCCACCCCTCTCTTCCATTGTTTCCAAAAGATAATTTTTTACCGCATCGTTCACAATGGCCATCCGCACTATTAAATGCATCTTCCTTGGTTTTTTTTGAAAATGACATAATTTACCTCAATTTTTATATGTTATAAAATAACAAAAAAAATAATCTGCTATAATCTAAAATTTTGAATAAATATTGTTTATTAATGTTTCAAGATGAGCCGCTGCACGATTCTCTCCAATTTTTAAGGAATTAGGATGACCGCAGCTATTTCTTAAACCTAGACAAACCTCTAATTCTTTTTTTAAATCTTTTCCTATAATAGAAAGAGTAGATAAAATATTTAAAAAATCCGACTCTTTCATTCTGCTCAAGTCATCTATAACCTTTACATCTTTCCATCGGGAATCCCGTCTATTGGCCTCTATATTAAAATCAGTAAGCTTATTATCAATAATAAATTTGTATAAAATATGTATTGCCCCAGCCCATGAAAATACCACAGTAGCTCGATAACTGCCTACCTCAAAACATGAAAGAGCTTCTTCTAAGAATAGTCGAGCATCCGTGTTTTGAAATTTTTCAATTAGTGCCCGTAGATCATCGGCAGCACTTTTCAAAGCAGGACGTTTATTTTTTATTCCCACAAGATTTGAGACGTATTCTTTTCCCTTTTTAGTCAGAACCCAACCGCCTTTAATCTTACACGATAAACCTTTAGCCTTCCCCAGTATATCGGCAATATTCCATTTTTCAATTTCACTCAGTCCTGCTCCTTTCCCGATCTTTTTTATCTCTGCAATACTTTTTGGAGTATCGGCTTCACAGTATAAAATTAAAAAGACTGTATCTTTCTTGGTAAGATCTGGATTATTAATATATTCATGCAACACATCTTTACTGAACAAGTTTAGCCTCCAAATCTTTTGTTGCGTTAGCTGATAAGACATATGTATCTTTAGATTGTTCAATTAACTGGTTTTTCTTTCCTAATGTAACTAAATATTTTGACAAATTCCCGCCGCCATAAGACGGCTTATAATAACCTGAAGCCGATTTCATCTCTCTTAATAAATCACTTCGATTAAATTTTTCCTGCCCTTTTACAAAAAAAAGATGTGCTACGGCGGCAATAATCAACCCAGGGCCATCTTTAACGCTTAGCTTATCCGCTAAAGCTTTAGTAGTACCTGACACTTTGCTCACTAATTTACCTGGATTATCTTGTTCAAAAGGATTGTTTGGCATTCCCGCAAGCGAAAAAGAACCTGCTAATGGACTCGAATTTGCAATTTCAGATGTTGCCTTAACAAATTCCATTAAATTTTCTTTTAGAAAACTTTAACTACCTTCAAAATCAATCTCGATTTGTCCTATTTTTATCCTGATTTTACTTTCCATAATTTTTGCCTCCATTTTATTTAAAAACATTACAGTATTCTACTGTTAGATTTGACTGAATAATACTTACTATATTCATTCTTCTTTACTTAAGGAATGCACTTGTTTAGCCTTTCTCTGAGAACGACGAGCATTATGTTGTTTTGTTTTTTTAATTAAATCAGATGGAAAATTATTATTTAAGACATTTTTACCAGAATTGGTAACATAATATTCCTCGCTATCATGATGCTTATCGAGCCATCCATTAGAAATAGTCCATTTAAAATCTCGACTGTAATTTTTAGGATTTTTTTCACCAACTTTACTAAACATTTCCTTTAATTTTTCTGGATTGAACCCTTCTTGCCCAAGAATTTCTATCGCATAGTTTGCAAAAATCAATATCTTGTCCGGATTCCTTTTTGGATTAAATTTTCGATAGTATTCTGCAATGCTTAGAGAAAGATGTCCGGTAATCCCCTCTCCATTTTTGGGGTTGCCTTCATCAAAAGTTTTTAGGGGTTGCCTGCTGGTTTCAATATCTTGAGATAAGGGCTTAAAATTATCCATGCAAACTTGAATTATTTTATTGACTTTAGCTATGTCAATAGACCTCTCAAAATTTAAATCAGATCCGGATATTTTTATACTATAATCAGCCATCTCTACAATCTCCTTTTTTAAATGTTGACACAAGTATGTACAAATGCTTATATTTATAATTTATTAATATTATTTGGCAATATATCATAAAAAATAATCAATGTCAAACTTTTGTAATTTTTATTACTTATATGTATTGTTTTAAACTTGCAGTGTAAATTAGCTATTCAAAAAATTTCAATCTTAAAAATCCCAGGGATATTTGAAGGCATGATGAATTATTATATCTTAATAAAACTTATATTCTAATAATTAACAACTCGCACAAACTCGGCAACTACTCTGAAATCGCCCTCCGGCACGTTTTCAAGTATTATGGGTTTAAATTCTTTATTATCAGGGGACAATTTAATCTGCTTATGCCGCCATGTTCCATCCGGCAATTGCTCCTTTTCGCTATGATAACGCTTAACTGTGTATCTCTGATTTGTTTCCAGGTCGGCAACCTGCCGGGATTCGACTAAAACCACTAATCCTTCGCGGGAGCCGCCTCGTTCCTTCCTAAATATACAATAACTTCCATCCTTAATCGTCGGTTCCATAGAACGCCCGACGACCTTAGCAATAAACATATCTTTATTTAGCTTTATACCGGCATCCGCCTTCATCCAGCCGCTTTCCTCGACATACTCTTCTCTTCCGAAAACCGTAGCGGCGGCTTCTAAAGAATATACCGGAAGATAAGAAACATATTTTTCAGATTCATGAACCTCATTATCAGAAACAATTTTTACGACAGAACTATAATATGCTTGAGCAACTAGCTCTCCAGATTCATATTCCGCTACTTCTTTATTAATATTTATACGTTTTTTAGTAAACCCGGTATAAACTATATCCAGCAGGATATCAAAGAAACCTTCCCTTACGCGTTCATTATTTAGAACCTGCTTGGCCATTGCCTGGTAATTTTCCAGTCCGTCCGCCACGGCGTCATTCATGGCGACCTTAAAATCCGGGCTTGAGGCAAATTGTTCCCTTGTATTGGCGGCAGCCTGCTGGGAAAGGGTCTGATTTTCCATCATCTTGCCGCTTACGTGTTGGGCATATGAAAGAAGGTCGGCTTCCGTCAGGTCACCTTCAAATAAATCGTTCATTCTTGAGATTATTTCGGAAAGGAATGCCTGTTCCGGATTGTGAGCGGCGGCGCTGCCTATATCCTTAAGGGGCTTAAGCTTACCCTCTTCTCCCGGTTCCAGTTTGATAATGTTCTTTCCTTTATCTATCAACCTGTAATGAGTTAACGTAACCGAAGACAAATCTATAGGCTCGTTCAGCTTTTCTTCTTTAAGTAAAGGGTAAAGGTGTTTGTAAAATATTGAATGTTTTTCAATATCGGTATCTCCGTAGTCTATGATTTGAGATAAAAAGTCATAAGCCCTAACGAACTCTACTAAATTCTTTTTAAATATCTCAAGCGCATCCTGCCCTTTCTTGTTATTAGCATCTAATGCCTCTTTCCATCTGTTGCGGAAACGTTCCACTGCAGGAGCGATACGTCCCTGCATGTCTTTTTGCTGTTTTTTAAAATAAGCGGCTACAAAATTGTCAATCTCTTCAGGCAGATATATCCTTTCGGAATCGAGCTTTGCCTGCATATCGTGAATAATGTTCGGGTCCGAAACATCCGAGAGTTCCGCCCTATCGTAATACGGCAGGAAAGAATTTCTGATTTCCCCAGGGTCATTAACAAAATCCAGAATAAAAGTCTGGCCTTTGCCAGGAAAAACCCTATTTAGCCGGGAAAGGGTCTGTACCGCATTCACGCCTGAGAGTTTTTTATCGACATACATACCGACAAGCTTGGGCTGGTCGAAGCCCGTCTGGTATTTATTGGCGACAAGAAGCACCGAAAATTCTTCCGTGTCGAATGCTTCCCGTATATCCCTGCCCCTTAGCCTAGGGTTCATATTGTATTCCGAAAATGAATCGGGGCCGCTTTCAGAATCGTTCACTTCCCCCGAAAATGCAACGATAGTGCCTATTGCATAGCCATGATTACGGATATACTTATCTATCGCAATTTTATAACGAACGGCTTCCTTCCTTGAAAAGGTAACCACCATAGCCTTTGCCTCCCCGCCAAGCCGCCACGAAACATTAGCGTTGAAATGCTCGACTATAACCTGAACCTTCTGAGAAATATTATAGGGATGAAGACGGACCCACCTCATAAGGGATTTCATGGCCTTGCTTTCGTCAACGGTTTCTTCGTCGTAATCCCTCCCGTTATGGGCAAGCTTGAAAGCCATTTTATAAGTAATATAGTTTTTTAACACGTCCAGAATAAAGCCTTCCTCTATAGCCTGCCTCATGGAATAAACATGGAACGCTTCCGGCTTGTTAGTTATTGAAGCGGGGATGCTGAGGTCTGGACGCCTTCCGAAAAGTTCCACCGTCTTAGGCTTGGGCGTAGCGGTAAATGCGAAGTAACTTATGTTTGAAGGCTGGGGCCTTGAGGCCATTTCCGCGGCCAAAAGATCCTCGACAGATACTTCTTCTCCCTCTTCTATCTGCTCTGAGGTCAAAACCTGTTTAAGAAGCTTTGCTAAAGACCCTGCCTGGGAGGAATGTGCTTCGTCGGCTATGACGGCAAAGCGCCTCACTTTAAGGGACGTTTCTTGCCTAATTTTATCAAGAATAAAAGGAAAGGTCTGTATGGTAACCACGATAATGGGTACAACGTTCTTTAAGGCTTCGACAAGCTGTGCCGATTTTACTCCCTCCTTAGTCACGCGACATACCACGCCCTGCTTATGCTCGAACTGGTATATGGCATCCTGAAGCTGGCTGTCGAGAACATTCCTGTCCGTAATAACAATAACCGAATGAAAAACGCGTTCGTCTTTTCCGTTTTCGCTATAATGAAGGTTTGAGAGCTGGTGTGCCAGCCATGATATAGAGTTGGTCTTTCCCGACCCCGCCGAGTGCTGTATTAGGTATTTAGAGCCGGCCTTTTCCTCTCTGGCTACGGCAATTAGGCGGGTTACGGCGTCCCATTGATGAAACCGCGGAAATATTAACTTCTCGGATGTAGTCTTCTTTCCTAAAGAATCTTTCTTCTCTTCTTTCTCAAGGTGAATAAACCTGCCTAAAATATCGAGCCAGGCATCTCTCTGCCAGATACGCTCCCACAGGTATGAGGTGCGGTAGCCGCTTATTGGGTTGGGAGGATTACCGCCGCCGCCGTTATTGCCGAGGTTAAAGGGCAAAAACTTCGTATCCCCGCCTTTTAGCCTCGTGGTCATATATACTTCATCGGATGATACAGCGAAATGGACAAGTGCTCTGCGCGCGAAAGTAAGAAGCGGTTCTTCCTTTTTAGTTATAGCGTCTTTAGGCAGACGGTTGTATTTATATTGATTTATAGCATTGTTAACTGACTGGGTGAAGTCTGTTTTTAATTCCGCCGTAGCTACCGGTATGCCGTTCACGAAAAGCACAAGGTCTATGGAATTCTGGTTAGAAACGCTGTAATGAACCTGACGCATAACGCGGCACTTGACCTTAGCGTATTTTGCTAAGGTTTCAGGATTTACGGTTTGAGCAGGTCGGAACTGGCACATCTGGATACGCCCGCTCGATACGTCTTTGAAGCCGTGTCGGAGAACGGCAAGGCTGCCCTCGTTATCCAGTACATGGACCAAACGTTTAAGAAAGATTGGGCTTGTTCCTCCGTTACGGGTTTTTTGCAGTTTTTCCCATAATTCCGGCTGACTCTGGGATATCCATGCTATTATATCTTCGGGAAACAAGGCAAGCTCCCGGTCGTACCCTTCGTCGTTAGGGGAGTAAAGCCAGCCGTTGGCTTCAAGGTGTTGACAGATATCGGACTCGAAGTGTATTTCCTGATGAGGAGCGCTCATACAGCCTCCCTAACGTCGATTTTACCGGTTACAGCGGCAGAAATCAGCGCACTTCGGCGTTCTTTGATAAGTCCTATGGAACGACGGGATTTTTCTATAAGAGTGTCAATTTTTGAGGTTTCTCGGTCGAGGAAGGAGGCTATGGCTGATTGTTCCTCTTGAGGAGGTTCTAATAAAGGCATCTTACCTAAAAAGTCCCAGCTAGCTCTTGGCATCTTTGCGCCAAAGGTTGAACCATTAACTATGGAAATAAAATCTTGATTCAAAATTTGATACTGCACAAAACGGCTATCTGTTCCCCTGTTTAGACGAAGTACATGAAAGTCTCCAATAGCTTCGCCAGATTTATCAGCAACATAAACCTTCGCCAAATAAGGTCTCAATTTTCCAAATAAGATATCTCCAGCACTAAAAGTGACCCCATCTCCTTCAAATTCTGTTTCTGTGAAAATAAAGCGACCAGACCAACTCTCAATATTTTCCAAGCCTACTGAATGTGATTTACGGTCTGTTTTTTGAGTTATAAGAGATAATATTTGCTTTAAATATTTTTTCTTCCAATGCTCCGGCACCTTTCCCAGCCACTCCACACCGGAATCCTTCATGGGTACATCCGGGTTTAACCCTTTCGTTACAGCATGGGAAATTAGAGCTTTGCGTTTTTGCTGGAGCAGTTCTATTAACTGTTCTTGTTTAGCGATGAGAGTGTCGAGTTTGGCG
>JAJYHI010000076.1 GCA_021784835.1 bacterium | reverse complement strand
ACATACGTGGCCTGAATACGATTATGCGGCGGTCGATATTTTTACGTGCGGAGATATAATAAAGCCTCAGGAAGCGGCCGAATTTTTAGTCGAAAGGTTCGGGTCTTTGGAACCGCAGATTATGGAAATAAAAAGAGGGCTTATATCTATTTACGACGAAGAACTTCCTCATAAAGTACTCTGCGAGGAGAAGCTCGTCGCCCGTTAGCGTAGTATTCGAGCCAATTTTTCGTCGAATCTGCCGTAATAAGATATTTTTTGCGAAGCCCCTGCATCGGAATTTTCCAATATTGCAAGGGCTTTTTTTATGCTTTCTTTGTCGAAAGGCTTTCTGAGTCCGCAATGCGCATCCGAAATATCCAGAATAGGCTCGAGAACGAACCTACGGTTAAAAATCTCTGGGTGAGGCAGTTTTAATTCCGGCAGGTTCAGCGTTATGAAATTTTTTGCAGATTTATCGTAAACGAAAAGTATATCTATATCTATAACTCTAGGCATATATCTTTTGCTTTCGTTTTTTCTGCCCATATTTTTTTCTATACCTTTTAAAAAGGAAAGAAGTTTTCTGCCAAAAGTCGCATAATCTGTCGTGTCTCCGGGCATTTCTAGCATAACTGCGCAATTTAAAAAATAAGGCTGGCTGACATTTCCGACCGGCGAAGATAAATATGCCGAAGAAACGCCGGACATAACCGCGCCCGCTATAGGGCTCGCGGGAACAGAAACCGCGCTTTTAATTAAATTTAAAGCTTTCAGAAGATTATCTTCGGTGTTTCCGATATTGCTTCCCAGTCCCAGGCATATACAGGCTTCGTGAACGCCGCCGCCTTCGCATGGATTAGGTTTGCCGTCCATATCCATATCGCCGCATTTCATACGCCCATGCGGACTAAAGCCTCTTTAATGCGGTTTTCGCTTATCGTCAAAGAGAATCTTATATATCCTTCGCCGTACTCGCCGAATCCCGAACCCGGCGTTACGATAATGCCGGTTTCGTTCAGCAGGGAAACGGCAAACTCCTTAGACGTCATATTTGCTTTCGGGACATGCGCCCACACGTAAAACGTGGCATCCGATTTATAAACTTTATATCCTAATTTTTCTAATCCTCCGACTAATAATTCGCGCCTCTTTTTATAAATTTTATTGTTGTCTTCCACGGCTTTAAGTTCGTTATCGAGTCCGTAAGCTCCCGCAAGCTGAATAGCCTGAAACACGCCGGAATCCAGATTGGTTTTAACGGCTCCGAGCCCCTTTACGACTTCTTCGTTGCCTGCGGCGAATCCTATCCTGAAACCGGTCATATTAAAAGTTTTGGAAAGGGAATGGAATTCTATTCCGATTTCTTTTGCCCCGTTAGCTTCTAAAAAAGAATCGTTTCCTTTTTCGCCGGTATAAACTTCGGAGTATGCAAAATCGTGCGCTACTATAATTTCGTTTTTCTTTGCAAATTTAACGACCTCATTGAAAAAATGCCTGTCCGCCACCGCAGAAGTAGGGTTATTGGGATAATTTAAAAACATAAGTTTCGCTTTTTTTAAAATATCTTCGGGTATTAAAGAAAAATCCGGCAGGAAATCGTTTTCTTCTTTAAGAGGCATAATATAAGGAATGCCTCCGGCAAAAATAGTCCCCGCCCTGTACACCGGATAACCGGGGTCCGGAATTAAAACTACGTCGCCCGGATTTATAAAAGCGAGGGGGAGATGCCCGATACCCTCTTTTGAGCCGATGAGCGATAAAACTTCCGTTTCCGGGTCTAAAGATACGTTAAACCTTTTTTTATACCATTCGGAAACCGATTCCCTGAACTTTAAGAGCCCTTCATACGAAGGATATTTTTGGTTAACGTCTATCTCGCTTTCTTTTTTAAGGACATCGACTATAGCCTTAGGAGTCGGAAGGTCGGGGTCTCCGATGCCGAAGCTTATTATATCTACGCCTTTTGCCTTTACCTGGGATTTAAGTTTGTCTATCTCGGCAAAAAGATACACCGGAAGTTTGCCTAATCTGTCGGAAAATTTGAATTGCATACGGGATTAATCCTCCTCATTAAAAAGATAAATTATATTTGTTTATTTTATAATAAAATCTTTTCCAAGTCTATATATTTTAAAGCCAGAGCGTTCAGCATATTTATATTTTCCGGGCAGCACCCGTTGGGAATATACGGAATATCCCCGATAATCGGCACGTCCATAAATTCGCCGAGTATTTCTTTATTGGACGCTATGCTTTCGTCGTTTTCGTTTAAAACGTTATTTATAATTATTCCGGATACCACTATATCCCGGCTTTTTGCATATTCTATATTTAAAAGCGTCTGGTTTATCATGCCCAAACCCGCCTTGGTCACTAAAATAACGCCTGCATCTATATATTTTGCGATATCTATCATAAAATGCTTTTTTTTCAAAGGAACAAGCATGCCCCCGGCGCCTTCAACGAGCATATAATCATGAACTTTATTTAAATCGTAAAATTTAAAAAGGATTTCTTTAATGCACAGGTCTCCGCCTTCCTTCTTCAATGCGGCATAAGGAGACAAAGGGGATTGAAACGTATAAGGAGTTATAATATCCGATTCTTCGTTTAAACCGGCGTATTTCTTGACATAAGCGCCGTCTAAATAATTTTTGGCGCCGTCTTCGTTAATCTTAACTCCGGTTTCGACGGGTTTCATATATCCCGCTTTTAAACCGCGCCGTTTGAAGGCAAGAAGCAACAGAAGACTGACGAATGTTTTCCCGATATTAGTATCTATTCCGGTAATAAAAAATATTTTATCCGACATGGCATACATTAAGTATAAAAAATAAAAAGGAAGGAAACTCCCCGAATTTTATCGGGGAGGAAAATCAAAAAACTACTTTACGCCTAATTTTTTAAGCGTCATAGGACCGATAATTCCGTCTGCTTTAAGGCCGTTTTTTTTCTGGAACGCTTTGACCGCATTGGTAGTAACGGGTCCGATCATTCCATCGACTTTGCCTTTATAAAGCCCGTCCTTTGCAAGAGCCTGCTGAACCGCTTTGACCGTGGCAGAGGATATTGTTTTTACCGCTTTTTTGGCAATGACTTTCTTTGCTGCAGTCTTTTTAACGACCGCTTTTTTTACCGTTGTAGCGGCAAAAGAGCTGGAAGGTATTGCTATCAAGGCTAAAAATAAGACCGATAATAATAATTTTTTCATTAATTTTTTCACCTCCTTTTTGCAAATATATTTTAACCTTTCATTTTTATCATTTTTATATAATAATTGCAACTGAAATTATAAAACTTTTTTATCGTGCCTATAAATTCGACTGGGTCGAATTTTACCACGTAATAGTCGGCGCCGGCCCTCATGCCTTTGTTGGAATTTTCTACCCCACTAAAGGAAGAGTGTATTATTACCAGAATATTTTTATATTTATCGTCGGATTTAAGCGTCTTGGTGAAAGTATAGCCGTCCATAACGGGCATTTCTACATCGCAAATAATAGCGTCTATTTTGTATTTATATTCATATACGACATCAAGAGCCGCCTTCCCGTTTTCCGCCAGCACGGTCTTGAATCCCTCTTTTATAAGCGCATTATTTACTATCTTCCTCTCCAACGACTAATCGTCTATAATAAGCGCCGTCCTGTTTCCGCCGAACTCGTCTTTCTCTAAATCTATCTACCTGTTTTCCTTGTTATAAAAACAGAGTTCGTCAACTATGGATTCAAAGTCCAGCAAAAGGAGAAGTTCGTCGTTTTCGACCTTAATAATGCCGGTTATTTTGGAATCGCCCGAACTTACCGAAGAAAGTTCGGGCGCGTTGATATCGTCCCATGAAACGCGTCTTATTTCTGTAGTCTCGTAAACTATAAAGTCTACTTTAATTCTGTTAAATTCGGTTAATGATCACCTTAAAATTTCTCCAGTCTAATCCATCCGGCTCGGCTATTCCCATCAATTTGGGAAGATTGACTAAAGGAACTACGGAGCCCTTTAAATTAAACATTCTCTCGACAAACTCGGACGTATTGGGAGTTCCTGATATGTCTTACGACATTTTAATAATTTCAACGACTTTTGCGACGTTTATTCAGTAAATCCCCTCTCTTTCATCTCCTTCTTCTTCTATCCTGAACAGCCTGAAATCAACCAGCTCCATTCTGTTCTGCCCTACTTCCAAGATATCGTGCCCTTGATTTATCTTGTTTGCCATAATCTTTCTCCTATTTAATATATTAAAAATTTGGACGTCTTTTTATCGACTGTATTGCATTTATATTTTTCTTTTAATATCTTTAATAATCAACCCACGGATTTTCTTCTACTTCTATAATGTCGCCTAAACGGTCCTCCGAAATTATCCTGTTTCTGCCGCGGTTTTTTGCTTCATAAAGAAGATTGTCCAAGCGTTTTAATAAGTCCTTAGGGCCGTTCTCGAATTCCTTTCTGTAAAACGTAACCCCTATACTTATCGTAACTTTCTTTATGTCCTTAGTCTGTATCTTTAAAATCATCTGCTTTATCTTTCTTGCGACGTCTATAGCGTTCGTAATATGCGTCGAGGGAAGGCACAGCATAAACTCTTCGCCTCCGAATCTTGCTGCCATATCGGACTTTCTCGTGTTTGCCTTCAATACGCTTGCCACTTCTTTTAAAATAACATCCCCTTTGTCATGGCCGTAAGTATCGTTAATTTTTTTAAAATGGTCTATATCGCACATTATCAACGAAAGAGGAATATCGTATCTCGAACTCTGGGCGAAAATATTATCGTAAAAAATATCGAAATATCTTCTGTTGTAAAGACCCGTGAGCCCGTCCGTCAAAGCCATATTTTCGAGGTCGTCGTCGAATACGGCCTTTTTTAATTTTACCGTCAATATAACCGCCGCTATAGATAAAGCCAATAAAATTAAATCCTGATAAAAAATAACCCTTGAAATCGGACCGGATATATTTATAAAATTAATGAATAAAAAAACCGATAACGATACTATCTGAATAATAATTAATAAAATAATTATATAATAATATCGTTTTTTATCCATAATAAATAATTAAAATAAATTTTATTAATTAAAAAGCTTTTGAAACAAATTTTATATTTTTTTCAAATTTATTACAATTTATTTTTTAATGCTAAAACGGCTGAAACGAATGAAACTTATTAAATTAAACAAAAACTCCGAAACGTCATTTGAAAATGCTATAGTTTTAATTTTTATTTTCGTCCTCGCAGTTATCGCCGTCCATAGATATCAAAGCATGATAAAATACGCAAAAACGGCAGTCTATAAGGAAGACGTACAAAAGATTAATGCCGCCCTGATAGTTTATAGAATAAAATATGGGAAATTCCCGGACAATCTTTCCATTTTAGTAAAAAAAGGATTTATCGAAAACATTAAAACCGATAAAGAAGGTTATCCGATTTCGCCTTTCGGCAAAAGATTTATTTATAGAAGAAATTACGGCAGGGTCTTATATATAAGTGGTGGCGGTGCAGGGACTTGAACCCCGGACACTACGGATATGAGCCGTATGCTCTAACCGGCTGAGCTACACCGCCTTTAAGAATTTATTATTATAGCAAATAAAATTTTAATTTTCAATGTTTTTTCAGTTGCGCTCAACCTTATAAATCGCTATGTAGCTTTTCGGATTAGTGAGAGGCGAACCGGGATTCTCGACTATCCCGTCGGCAAGGTAAACGTTGCCGCCGACTTTAAAAATAGAAAATCCTGCGCTGTAACCCGCCATAGGTTTTATTTCCCATACCGGATAAAATCCTATTTTGTTCCATACGAGGCTGAATACGGAAGTCTTTATGTAATAATTAAGATTATGGAGAAAAGCCGCCTGCCTGTAATTTTTTAAAGCGATAATTTCCAATTTGCCTTTATGGGTAAATTCTTCGAGCTGGGCCGGGACGTTGTAAATCAATCCCCCGGTATAAGTAGAACTTCTAACCCCGCTAAAAGAAGGAACCCTGACCTGAAGAGGAGAGCCGCCGTAAGTTTTTGAACCGGTATAGACGGTTTTTCCTCTGCCGTTTATAACCATTAAATTTCCTGATTTTGAAAGGGCTACAAGATAATTCTTACCGTTCCCCTTAAAATTTCCGTAAACGGTGCCGTAAAGTGTTATATCGTTAAAAAATGCAAGTTTCTGCCCTCTTGCCAAAGAATCTGTATTTTTATTAAACCTGTATATATAAGTATCTCCGCCAAACTGGCCTATCGGATAATAATTCTGTCCGATAGCGTAGTCGTTAAAATATCTGCCGGATGGAGCGACCGAAACCGGTTTCTGCCCTACTATGACCCATCCGAAACCCGGTAAATGCATAACCCTCAAAAACAGGCCGTAATTTTTAGTCAGCTTAGTAAGACTTCCGTTCCTGAAAACCAATAGATACGATATAATCATGCCGAGCTTTGCTTTAGTTAAAACTATAGCGTTATGACCTTTGGAGATTTTATAAAATCCTAAGTACACGACGTTAGACCTGACGGACAGTTTGTACTGCGCCAGTTTTTTAAGGCTTCCGCCAAGCGACAGGTTGTATAAAATTACCCTGTGCCTTGTAGCTACGGCCGCCTGAATCCCTCTGCGCAAAAATCTTCCGGTGCTTATTGCCTGGATTACGTATTTCTTAGACGCCGTTTTTATAAGTCCGCCGCCGTTCTGAACAAACCGTTTAATAAAAATAGAGCTTTTAATCTCTTTAGGCGCAGGCGCGGCATACGCGGTCGAAGGCGCCTTAACTGCAGCGTTCTCTGTATTAATTTCTTTTTTAAGTACGGCAGACAGGCGGTTAATATCGTCGATAATAAAGCTTGTGCCTAGAGCCTGAATATGGTTCCTGTAAACGACCTTATTTTGTGCGGCATCGAAAACGTTGGACTGTATAACGAATATCCTCCCTATTTTAACGATTCTTCCGTAAATAAGATAATCCGCCTTAAAATGCTTAGAGAGTTTTAAGAGGTTTTGCGAAGAAAAACTAATACTCTTGTTTTTAAGATAAGAAACGATATCGGAATTTCTAACGATACCTATATTTTCAGACGCCAAATCAGAGCCTAAAATCAACGGAA
>JAJYHI010000040.1 GCA_021784835.1 bacterium | reverse complement strand
TGAATTTGCACCAGTAAACCTGCCCTCTTTTATAAATATTCATACTGTATCCTATGTATCCGTTTTTGTATCCAAAATTAATTAAATTTACCTTAATTTTAGTAAATTTTAGAAATTATGTCAAGATAGGATATTGTCTGAAATGCCTTAAATACTGCGGTTTTTAAATGGCTGGGGGAGAAGGATTCGAACCTCCGTAATGGGAGTCAGAGTCCCAGGTCCTGCCGCTAGACGATCCCCCAAATAAATGAAATGGATAACTTGATTTATGATTATATAATATTGCGGCATCTTAATTCAAGAAAATTTTAATTCGCATTTTAACAGCCAAGATTTAGTGCTTAAATCAGAAAATTCCGTAAATTCTATATCCGCAGAACTTGCATCTGCCATAGCCGTCTGTCCCTTTAATCACGTTATCTTCAAGAATATTATACCCTTCTCTCTTAATTAGCAGGCTTTTACATGAAGGGCAATAGGTATTTTCATATCCGTCCAGCTTAATATTGCCCGCATATATATATTTAAGACCTTCGGCCTTTCCTATATTATAAGCGTTTAAAATAGTCTTTTCTGCCGTAACATTTCCGTCACGCATCTTATATAATGGAAAAAACCGCGATATATGCCATGGAATATTCGGACTTACCGAGGCTATAAAATCGGCTATTTTTTTTATTTCTGCATTGTTATTATTATACCCGTCTATTAAAAGCGTGGTTAATTCTATGTGGACTTCGTTTGCATAAAACAGCTTTACCGCCTCTAGCACCGGCTCTAGCCTCCCGCCGCATATCCTTCTATAGCTTGCATCGTTAAAAAATTTTAAATCGACGTTTGCGGCATCTAAAAGCCCTTTTGTAGCGTTAATGGATTCCCGTGTATAATAGCCATTTGTAACGAACACGTTTTTTAATCCGTTCTCGTGGGCAAGAGCCATAACGTCTAAACTGTAATCGAAAAAAACCGCAGGGTCGGTATAAGTATATGAAATAGACCCGCAATTTGCTTTCAAAGCGATTTCGACGACTTCTTCCGGATGTGTTTGCTTTAATCCCTTGAAATATTCAAGATGTCCCTCGTAACCTTTGTCCCTGTAGCTTTGAGAAATATCAGCGTTTTGGCATCCCATACATCTGAAATTGCAGCCGGGCGATGCGATGGAATACGAAAAAGACCCCGGCATAAAATGGAAAAGGGGCTTTTTCTCTATTGGGTCGGCGTTCCCCGCCACTAAAATTCCGTAATTTATACTGTATAGAACTCCGCCTTTATTTAAAATAGTTTGGCAGACCCCGGTTTTACCGTCTTTAATCCTGCATTTATGCGCGCATATAAGGCATTGCGTATATTCATCCTCTTTTTTGAAAAGCCTTATTGGAAACATATGCCTATCCTTCCTCCTCCTGCTTCTTCTTCTTCTTCGGCTATTCCAGCTACTTTCACTTTTCCTCTCCACTTTATCTATCTATATTCCTGATTTATGACTGTAAACCGTTTTTAAATAAAACCGGCAGTCATCAGTTGCCATATATTACATATCAGTTGCCATATATTACAATTATACAACTGATTTTATCTTTTTTATATTTTAATAGTTTAGAGAAATATTTCCGTAAGTTTTAATCCGTAATTCAAATATTGAAATAAATATTAATATTAATATTAAACTATATACGGTACGGCAGTTTAACATCTGTTTATAATTATTTTTCTAATAAATTGCAATTTAATTTTTATTTATGTAAAATTAATTTGAAGTTGAAGTTTAAAATTTAATTTTTAAAATTAAAGGTGTTAAAATGCTGACCAAAAATAAAAAAGACGGCGTTGCTAAAAAAAAGGATAAAACAAACTATCTGATTAAAACCGTTTTAAATTCGCTTGACCTTTTAGAAGCTTTTAAAGGTGAAAAACCAGAACTCGGAGTAAGTGAACTCAGTAAAATCCTTAAACTCCATAAAAACAAAATTTTCAGGCTGCTCGCCACTCTTGAACATATGGGATATATCGAGCAGGACCCTTTTACCGAAAACTACCGGCTCGGATTAAAAAGCCTCGAACTCGGACAGTCTTTTATCCACCATTTAAGGCTTCTAAGTATTGCAAAACCAATTCTCAAGGAATTGGTCGATAAATTGAAAGAGTCGGCTTACGTAGGCGTCATAAGGGAAAAAAACGTAATATACCTCGATATAGTAGAAGCCGACCAGGTTTTAAAGGTTGCTTCTAGGGTTGGCAATATGCTTCCCGTATACGCCACGGCTATCGGCAAATCGCAAATCGCTTTTGAATCAAAAGAAAATGTAGAAAAACTTTTACCGGAAAAACTTTCCCCTTTTACTAAGAATACCATAACTAACAAAGAAAAACTGTTTAAAGAATTAGAAAATATCAAAAAACAGGGTTACGCAATCGATAACGAAGAACTCGATGAAGGCATTATATGCGTCGGAGCTCCATTAAAAGATTATACCGCTCATATAATCGGCGGCATATCTATTTCCGCTCCGTTGATAAGAACGACCCCGGAAAAGCTTAAAAGCCTTATCATTCCCCTTACCATCGAGGCAAGCAACGCTATTTCTGGAAAATTGGGATACGAGATTGGAAAAAAATATTCAGGCTGATATTCCGTATGCTTATATATAATTATTCCATTTAATTTCGTATATATATTTTGGGATAATTTGAATTTTATCGATAATCGGTTTATAATTAAAATATAAGGTTACCGATATAAAATTAACTCACATATTAAAAATTAAATATATTACGGGAGGTAAATAAAATGTTTTTAAAAAACGATAAATCGTTTATGGAAAAAAGGTCGGAATTCAGGCACAGGATTGTCGATTCGATATACGATAAGATTCCGGTCGAAGTAGTCGAACATCTGGGCAACGCCAATAAAGAATTCATTTTAGCAATAGAAGGGGTTTTCAACGGTTTTATAAAAAAAATAGACGATAGGATTGCAAAAACAAAAGAGCGCCATTCTAAATCGGGCGACGAGACAAACAACGATAAAAACGGGGACGACGAAGAATAAAAATTAAAAGCCCGCTAATTAATCGTTTTAAGCGGACGGAAAAAAAATTTTCTGCGGATAATTTACAGTTTAGAAAAATCCATTAAATAAAAATCGGCAAAACGACTTTATACTTAAGGATTTACAAATAACGCCTTTTTATAATGCCTTAAGAGTTTAAAGACGTCTTGCCGATAAACAACCTAAAAGCCGCAACCTTTCGTTATTTGCTTTTTTCTTTTGCCGGTTTGCTTTTAGATGCCGATTTTTTAGAAGCACACGCCATTTTAATCACCTCCGTAACCTTTTATAAATTAAACGGTCAAATTATAAATATCTTTAATTATTTATAATATTTAAAGTATACCATAATAAAAATAAAATTCCCGCTTTCATTACTTTTATTATTTATATTATTTGCATTATTTATATTTCGGTTATCATTGGAAAAATAAATGGATGCCTGTCGATTGTTTTATTTAAATATTTTTTCAGCGCCCTCCTTATGTCGTCCTTCACTTTAACCCAATCTACGCTTTCATACTTTTGATTTTCTTCTATTACGTGCATAACTAATTTATGAAGGGTATCGTTTAACTCTTTAAAATAATTTTCAAAAACAAAGCCCTTAGATACTATATCCGGACCGGAAATTATGCTGGATGTTTTAGAATCGACGACAAGAAGGATAATAATCATTCCGTTTTCAGAAAGATGAGCGCGTTCCTTAAGGGTATGCGTGCCAACGTCGCCTATTCCCTTGCCGTCAACAAAAATTCTGCCGGCATAAAAGCTTTCACCGGCGAAACATTCCTCGCCTTTCGTAAACATCAGGCTGTTACCGTTTTCGAGAACAAAAACGTTAGCGGCGGGAATCCCTGAATTTACGGCAAGTTTCTTATGTTGATATAAATGCTTTAATTCGCCGTGCACCGGAATGAAATATTTCGGCTTTACTATATTAATCATTAGTTTAAGCTCTTCTTTGCTTGCATGCCCGGATACGTGGATTTCGGAAATATTTTCATAATAAACCTCTGCTCCCCTTTTGTAAAGATTGTTTATGATTTTAGAAATAGCTTTTTCGTTTCCCGGAATAAATTTGGAAGACATAAGGACAAGGTCGTTTTGCTTTATTTTTATATATTTGTGGTCGTCGACGGATATTCTGGAAAGCGCGGACATTGCTTCGCCCTGCGTTCCGGTAGTAAGAATTAAAAGTTCCTCCGGCTTATAATAATTAATAGTTTCTTCATCTATTAAAATATCTTCCGGAATTTTTAAATATCCCAATTTTCTTGCAACCTTTGTGTATGTCATAAGGCTCCTTCCGCTGAATATAACCTTTTTGCTAAATTCCTGCGCGAGCGAAAGAAGTTCCGAAATACGGTGGATATTTGAAGCAAAAAGCGCGACTATTATTCTTGCGTTGTTATCTCTGAAAATATTCCTGAAAGTCTTTTTTATATCATTTTCGGATATAGTAAATCCTTCTTTTTCTATATTAGTCGAATCGGAAAACAGAGCTAAAACCCCATTATCTCCGTAATGGGCAAGCCTATTGATGTCTGTTGCGGCGTCTTTTTCTAAAGTCTGGTCGAGTTTAAAATCGCCGGTATGTATTATCGTTCCTATGGGGGTTTTAATGGCAAGGCTTGCGCCGTCTATTATAGAGTGGGCTGCCCTGATAAATTCTATCTCGAAATCTCCAAGGGTTATATAGCCGCCCGTCTTTACGGTAAAAAGCGACACCTTAAACGGCAAATCGTGTTCTTTTAATTTTTCTTCAAGGATTCCGAGGGTAAAAGGGGTGCCGAATATGGGAATATTAAATTCTCTCAAGATATAAGGAATGGCGCCGATATGGTCTTCGTGTCCGTGCGTTAAAACTATCCCCCTTATTTTATCTTTTTTGTCGGGACTATATAAGTATCTTATGTCTGGAATAACCATATCTATCCCAAGCATATAATCCTCGGGAAACATAATCCCCGAATCGACGATTATAATGTCCTTTTCGGTCTCGTAAACCATCATATTGAGGCCGATTTCTCCTAGCCCGCCAAGGGGTATCGCTTTTAATGTAGACATTTATTATTATTATTCATAAAAATTATTTTAATCTATTTAATTAATTATTGTTACTTTAATTTCCTTTATTCTTTCAATTCTCGCATCAGCCGTTAAAAATTCATCGCAACCGGCTTTTTTAGCGCATGCTATTTGGAGTGCATCGGGAGTTTTATGCCATATTTACCTTCAATATATGCTCCAATTTTAGCTATGTTTAGATTTATATTTATAACTTTAAAAAAATTTTTAAATAGATAGCCGTATTTAGCTTCTAAACCTCAATTATTCATTATGACTACGGGAACTAAAATTTCCGTAAACGATAAGGAAGATGTAAATAAAATTAACTCTTTTTTTGACATTTTACAAAATAAGGCGAAACTAATAAAAAACGTTCATTTTTTTCAAGATAATAAATAATTATATCTGAATCTATGAAAACATTTAATCACATTCTTTTCTTATTTTCTCAATATAATTTTTTGGATAAATTCCTTTAGCGATACCTACAAATTTGGAAATGTCTTTTGGAACTAAAGTTATAAATATTGAATTGTCTATCGTATCGATAAAAATATCGTCTCCTTCCTTCATATTTATTTTGTTTCTAAATTTTTTAGGTATGACTATTTGGGCTTTCTTCCCTACTTTTAATAATTCAGACATTTTTTAAATTTCTCCTACAATTAATTTTATCATCTTAATATTCTTTTTTAAATAAAATTTAACTGACATAAAATTACTTAAATTCTAAAACCTCTCGCATTTCGTATTCTATCGTTTTAATTATGCCGTCTTCTTTGCCGGACGTTAAACCTTTATTTTTTTCGGTTACTTCTATAGGTTTTAAAATATGAAGTTCGACTTTTTGCCCTGTATGAACGGCAAGACTGTTTTTTCTTAAAATATTTACCGTGCCTTTTATGACTGCCGGTAGAACGGTTATGCCACCCTGTTTCAGAAACATATTAAGCCCGCCTTTTTTAAAACTTAAAAGTTTTCCGTCCAAAGACCTCGTGCCTTCAGGAAAAATGAGTATAGAGGTTTTGTTTTTAATTAATTCGGTAGATTTTTTAACGCTTTTAAGAGCGCTTTTCAGATTTTTCCTGTCTATGGGTATATAACCGAGCCTTGTCATCGACCAGCCCAGAAAAGGGATTTTAAAGAGTGAAGCTTTTGCGATAAATTTAAAATCTAAATTCAGAAAGGCAAGCAGGACGAATATGTCGAAATAACTTTGGTGGTTTGCGGCAATCAGGTACGATTTTGACGGGTTTATATTTTCTAAACCGCTTACGCCGACATTTATTTCCAAAATTTTTATTATAATTTTTCCCCAAAATTTTGCGGTCTTTTGAGCTTTTTCGTCTCCGGCGAAAATTGAAATAAAAATCGCGGCGGCTGAAAAAAATATCGTAACGATTATAATTATGCTCCAGGACTTAACGCTAATTAAAATATCTGCTATTTTTTTTATGCCGTTCATCAAGCAAAATATTCCTGGATGAGGGCGGCTATAAGTTCTCCGCTTGAATTTTTTACGGCCTCTATCCTTACGGTTTCTCCCGTTTTAAACGCGGAACAGGAAATATTAACCACGCCGGGTGCGCTTCCGGAAGATGAAGGTTCCGTGCATTTTGTATCTTTCGTAATATAAACGGTTACGCCGCCGTATAAAGTTATCGAAGAAGATGTAATATTGGAAATCATGCCGCCGTAAACATAGGTTCCGGGCGATAATTGGGCTCGCGCCGGAACGGATTGAGTAAGATTAGACAAAAATGCAAATATTACAAAAACGCCAAACAGGAACAATATCTTTTTTAAATTCATCGTTTTCTCTCCATAATATAAATATATACAATAATCTTAAATTAAATCATAAAATAAAAACAATGCGAAATTTACGGCAGCTGAAACCATGAGGTCGGCAGCAGTTTTGACGCCATGGAAGGTATCTTTTGCGTTAAAGCGATGCCGGAAGACGTGGTTATTATCAAATTTCCGTTAGAAATCACAGGCGGCGAAGGAACTCCGGTTCCTATGCTCATCGACTGCGCCCCTCCGCTTGAACCTGTTGCGGTGTTTGAAATAGCGGCCTTGCCGTCCGACGTAATAATGGTTCCTCCGCCGTTAAGGAAATAAACGGCATACAATTTTGCCGCTCCGTATCCGCATGCGGCGCTTGCCGAAGAAGGCGTATACGTATCGAAATATACTATGTCGTCGTAAATCAAGGGCGCGCCGACCATTTTTTCTCCAGAGCTTAACGTTATATACCAGCCGTCGGTTGAAGAAGGCGCGGAACCTATCCCGCTTGTTCCGGTTTCGTCCGTTAAGTTTGTCTCGCTGTACGGGCCTTTGGACGCGCATTCTCCAACTCCGTCCGTTCCCGCAGTGTTTATTCCTATAAATTCGTTATCTCTTGTAGCATTTACCGCAGATAAGTTTTCTCTGTCGCCGGTTCCGAAATAAAGCCATAAATTGCCGGCTGAATCGTAAGAAATAGCAGGCTGAAAAAATATATTTAAAGGTGAGGAGGTCTGATTAGAGGCGAATATCCTGCATCCCGTCCAGTTGGAATTTTTTCCGCCACCCTGAAGGGGCGATTCTCCGAACGGAATGTAAAATGCCCACATCTGTCCGCCCAAATCGCCTACGTAAAACGCCTGAAGCATAAAATCGCCTGTTGTAACGGGCGAAACCGCCGACGGTATGGAATATTTCATATTGGAATCGTTTGCGCTGTCGAACTTCCATAACTCCTGCTCGTCGACATATACGGGATTACTGCTCGTTCCCGTGTTTACGGGATTAGGCTCCGCATAAAGCGCGTAAACCGCCTGTCCGGCGGAATTATTTGAAGAATAGCCGCCGCCGATAAAAGCGGCGTATGTTTCGACATACTGTGGAGCCGCCAGCGGACTCGTCGGATTGGGATTATTTCCGCATATTCCCGTTCCGCCGTTACTCGAACTGTAATACGGATTCGACGGAAGGCACACGAAAGAAATTAAAGGCTGCGACCATGTATCCCCCATTGGGTCGGTTGTGCCGGAAGCGTTGTCGGAAAAATCCCATAACGGAGAAGGATATGTGTTTCCGATATTTGCGGGATTCGTTAAATCCAGAGCATAATAGCTTGTTCCGCCGTCCTGTTCGCCGCCTATTAAGACGGTATGCCAGCTGCTAACCGGCGTTCCCGTGGATACCGGATATGAGGAGGCGGCGGCGCCGTTTACCGTGCCGTTAAAAACGTTACCGAAAAATACATCGCTTATAGAAGGCGTAGAATCGACGAATTGATAAATGGACGGCGTAGAAACGGAACTTTCGTACCAGCATGTAAGTTTAGGCAGATACAAAAAACTCTGGGACGGAATACATGCCGAAAAGCCGGGAGTCGAAGAAGTAGGCGCTGTGCCGGACGCGAGGGTATCTAAAAAGTCCGGGGGAATATAGCCGAAAAGTTCGGCGCCGGTGCCGTCGCTGTAAGAATTTGTAGTGTTGTTCCATGTCCCCGCATCGAATCCGTGAAGCATGCCGTCGTTAGCCCCTACGACTAAGACCTGCGGCCTTTGGCTTTGGGCCGGTTGGGTTTTAAACTCCTGATACGATTGACTTGAATACGGATAAGGCGGCGAACTAATTAGAACCGGCTGGGAATGGAGGATGGCTCCGAGTTTCCAGCTATCCGTCGCGCCGTCGGGATTTAATACAAAATTTATTATATCGTCGGCGCATGTGCTTTCGGAAGACGAACCGGGGCATACGGCGGAATAATTTGTAGCCGTAAGCCCTAAATAAGATTCCAAATTTGAGTCGTTTGAGGTATCGAACGGAATCGTTGAAATTGAACCGTTTGCAGCATTAATATTGCTTGTAATTACATATCTTGAGGCTGGACTTTTGGTTTGAAGCAGTCCGCCGGCTCCGGCGCCGCCGTCCCAGTATGAATCGCTTGTTATTATATTGCCTAATGCATCGACGGCGACGCCGTTCGGACCGATTAACTGCTCGGAGCCGTTCAGCTTAAAAAGAAAAATATTTCCTTCTCCCCATAAAGGCTGGTTCAAAGATTTAAAATCGGCATAGTAAACGTCGCTGTTCTGGCCGTAAACCTCATGTATTACAGGAGTAGTAAAAGAAGTCGACTGGGATTCAATCTGCCCGAATATCGAGCTTAAAGAACTTGCAAGCTGCGCTAAATTATTTGCAAGATAAACGGTACCCGAAACATAAAGAGGCCCGTTGATATTTTTAATTGAATTAGACAATAATATTTCATCGGTATTGGGATAAACCGCGGTGACGAGGGCGCAATCAAAACCCGGGGCGTAAGTTCCGCTGTTATTATTGTTTTCTTCGCAGTCTGAGCTCTGCCAGCCGTTGTCGGAAACGGTATCGCCGACCAGAACCACGTTTGTAGAAACTCCGGAAGGAGAATTGGAAATGTCGCTTGGCGGAGCAGTAACGGCGGTAGTAGAAATTACGTCCGTCGGAGTAAACTCTATAGGGCTGTTTGTTGCGGTATATACAGTGGTTTGATTCCAGCCGTTAGTAACGACGCTGGAAGATTCCGTAGTAGTTAGTCCCGCGCCGGCGTTAGCCATTTGTTGAATATATCCCGGCGTACCGTCATATCCGAAACCCACGACGAAGGTTTCTATCGGAAAAGTGCCGTCCACGTTCGCATACAGCCGATAAAGTTCGTACGGGGTTGCGGCGGCGTAAGAAACGTTATTGTTTATATCGGATTGCGGGTCGTTTGCTTCTCCGTCAGTAATAATAACGTTAAAGTTTCTCCGGCAGGTCGAAGAACTGTCGGCGCTTAACGAATTGGTAAAATAGCTTATCATGTTTTCCGAGGCCTCGTACATCGGAGTGTCGCCGTCCGCTTTAAGTCCTATAATAGCGTTTCCGGCCGGGTCAGTCGCGCCGCTTCCGTAATCCTGCGCTGTCCATAAAACGTAGTTTACGGCCGGACCCGCAATAGAAGCCGGGTCGAAATAAGGGTCTGCAGAATTGTTGGGATTAGAGCTCACGGTAGTCGAAGCCGTCGTGGAAAGGCTCCCGTTGGTGGTATCGGGGATATATAGTGTCCAAGGACCGTTGTTCGAATTAGACGGATAACCGTAAGAAACAAAGTAACCGGTGGTGGTAGTGTTGTAAGTAAAAGTGCAAGAATTCTGCGTGCAATATTGTTCACCGGCGGAACACGTTCCGCTCAGGCTGCATGAATATGTATATGTAAAGTTGCACGTATGTCTGTATCCGCAATCGCTGTTACTGGTGCAAGAAGTATGGCTATTGTTGCTGCAGGTTCCGGTTTGGCTTTGGCTTCTGGTGCAATTATTCTGCGTGCAATCGTAATTGCTGTAGCAAGTCGTTCCGTTCAGGCTGCAGGTTCCGGCTTGGTTTTGCACCTGCGTGGATAGATTGGCGTTGCTAGTGCAGTAGCTGCCGATGTAATTATCGCCCATAAACGGATAATTAGGATTAACTCCGTCATTATAATTATTATTCACGTAATAATTGCCGGT
Source organism: bacterium (assembly GCA_021784835.1). The sequence continues at coordinate 20,959 of JAJYHI010000040.1, read as the reverse complement.
TTCGTCGGGAACGCCGGCGGAGCCGTTTGCCGTCGGATAATACGGCGCGTTAGAAGGATTAGTAAAACTGGCGTCTGAGCTGTAAACGCAATAGTTCGTCGACGGTGACGGCTGGTCAAACGTAGCGAAAGCAAAATTTAGATTTGAAAAAGAAGGGTCTGCTACTATCTGCGCTATAGCCAGCTTTGCGTTATATATTTTTGAAAATACGCTGTCCGATTCCGGCGCCCATATGCTGGAATTTCCGGCGGCCGCCCAAGATTCCGGGTTATCGTATCCGCTGCCGCCTGCGCCGCTCCACGCGACGCCTTCGTTCCACATCATAGAGCCTGACGTATCCAGAAATATCAATACGTTTGGATTGTTAAGGTTTGAGAGCAGGGATGTATCCGACGCAAAGCTACTCCTTATAAAAAAAACCGAACTAAAAAAAGATATAAAAACGGCTGCCGCTATTATTATCTTAAAAAAACGCAATTTATTTTTCATTTTGCCCCCCGTTTCCTTAAAGCAAACTCTATAAATTTTTATTATGCGGTCATTGCCCTTATTATTGATTATAGCCTACCTGAATTGGTCCAAAACTGAAATTCATACCCGTTTGAACCGTTTTAGTAGCGTTTTGATTTTGCGTTATCGCGTTAATCTGCCCGTTATAAAAGTGGTAATTTAAGCTGTAACCGGTAACGTTTCCGTAAATTCCGCTGTATTCGAACCCGAAATTGCCGGATGCCGTCGTGAAGCCAAGTACTCCTGAAAAACAATTATTGATATTAGATGTATTCAATGCGACATAAGTTGGACTTTGCTGGATAAAAACGGCGGCGTTGCTGCAAGTAAGAAGCCCCGGAGCGACCGTGTAATAATATATATTCGGCGACGGCATGCCTATTCCCGCATTTGTTTGCTGATTGGTATTCAATTGCGATATTATCATATTCATAGCCGAATTGGATATATTTAAGGTTTGTTCCGACGACGTATAATTTCCGGCGTTTATAATATCCGTGCCGGTAGTTTCTATGGCAACCGCCGCCAATATTCCAAGAATTACTATAACCAGCAGCACGGTAACAAGCGCGACCCCTTTGTTATCCTCCGCAATAATTGCGCCCCGTTTATTTTTTTTAAAAAATTTATTTTCCTTTTTCATAATTATCGCCGTAGTAAAATTTATTTTACGGCCGCGTTAGTAGCCGTAATAGACGTTCCTTAAAAATACGTTGGTATTAAGCGTTTTTAATACATTGTTTCCTATATTTTGCCCCGCGTTCCCAATTGCGTTAACCCCGTTTGCGTTTTTATTGTAAGGGGAGTCGATGCTGTAAGCCGGCGAGTCCGATAGGGCCGCACTGGATTCGCCGGTTATAGACAGATAATACAAGTAGGGCTGTGCGGGATTAAAGTTAGTATTCGTCTGGGCGGAAGCGGTTACGGTAAAATTATTTATGTAGTCGCTTAATATAATAGTCGTGTTTGCCGCACACACGGGAGCGGTATAAGAAGCCGCCGCCGGCGGTTCATACGCCACGGGATTTACTAAACATTCGTAAAGGTTGCCCGGCACGTCTAAGGGCGCATTGAAATTATATTTCGTATTCCCCCAGTAAAACAATACCTGATTTACGGGAGAAACGCCGGCTATCTGGCCTCCGTATATGCTTTTTGGAGGAATATTGTTGGGATTTGAACCGGGGCACGAGTTGCTCCCCGGATGCAATTGTATTCTGCCGTAGGGCTGGTTAGCGTTAGGCTCTACATTCGTTACGCAAAGAATTACAGGCGGAGGCGGCAGGGGATTATTGCCTACGGAAGTAATGCCGGTAACATTCAAAACCTGTCCTTGGTAAAAATTGTCGATGTTGCAATATTGTCCCAAATTAAATTCGGACGATGCAGAATTGCCGTTTGCGACCGCGGTAATCATACAGGGGGTCGAAGGGTTAACCGTAACGTCGTAGCTGACTAAAACTTCGTAGGGATTTGCAGGATAGCTAGCCTGAACTATTTGAACCGGCGGAACGGAACCCGTCTGGATAAAATAACTCTGGGCATAATCGAATCCGGCCATTCTAAGCGAATACCTTACCGCGTTAAAAGCGGTATTAAGCCTTTGCTGTTCAGTCGATACCGACCTGTTAAGGCGTATAACGCCGGACTGGGTAAGCAGTATAAACGATGCCGCGGCAACGACCAATAATGAAATGACGAGGGATATGACAAGCTCAACCAAAGTAAAGCCCCCGTCGTTCAAATTAAATTTTCCGGTTTTTTTATTAATATCTTTTTTATTAATATCCATAATAATCTTACGGTCTTAAAATATTCTATATATATTCTACAGTTTTTTAATATTACGCAATCACGCAATTTTTTATTTCCGCGATGCGAAAAATCCTCTGATGCAAAGATATTATGAAATCAAATCGTTCATTACGATTACATGCGGGCCCATATCTTGCCAGCTGACCTCGACCTGAGCGTTAATAACGGTCGTCCATGCCGGATTTACATTTTCCGAAAAATTAATCGTAACGGTATATGGCAGAGTTATGCCTAAGCCCGCAGAGGACTGCGCATTTGGAACGGAGCCGTTTTTTGCAAGAACTGGATTTATACATAAATTTACAGGATTTCTTGTGTCCGGAGTCAATATAGTGGGATTAACGGTATAGGTATAAGTCCACGGAGTTATCTGCGGAAAATACTGCTGAATTCCGTTAATTCCAAGACAGTTTAACTGGCTGACCTCGGCTTGGGCAATAGTGGTGGCGGTGTTGACTTTGCTTGCCGTGGCGTTATCGTTAGTTAAAGCGACCGATAAAGCCATAACCCCCAGAAACCCGATGGTAAGAATTATCATGGCAATCACGACTTCTAAAAGAGAAGCCCCTCCGTCGCCGATTTTTTTAAAATTTATTTTCATAATTAATAAAAAAATTTTATTTTAAAAATCCTATTTTCCTTTTATATTTATATATTTAATTATATCATCGTATGTATAAAAAATCAAAAATCCGGAAATAAAATCAGAAATTTAAAAAATTTAACATAAAGATATAAAAATGATTAATTGTTCTTTGCGTTAAATTACTTGCAACTCTCGGCTCGGCGTAACCAAAATTTAATAAAAACGTAACACGAACGAAACATAAAATTAACGCAAATATAACTTGATAAAATAATCTTCTTAAATTATTATAATTTTACCGTTAAGAAATTTAATTAAAATTTGGAGGTATTATTATGGGCAGTCTTAACAAGATTTTATTGATCGGCAATTTGGGCAAAGACCCGGAACTGCGCTACACGCCGGACGGTCTTGCGATTTTAAGATTTTCTATGGCAACGACCGAGTACTTTAACGACAAATCGGGCGCCAAAAATGAAAGAACGACGTGGCACAATATCGTCGTATTTGGAAAAACAGGCCAGAATATCGCTAATTATTTATCCAAAGGCAAGCAGGTATTTATAGAAGGAAAAATTAACAACCGTTCTTACGACGACAAAGAAGGGAACAAAAAATATATTACGGAAGTCGTTGCGACCAATATCGTCCTGCTCGGCGCTAAAGGCGGAGGCGGAGGAAACGTCGCGGAGACGGCTGACGAAAACATTAGAACTGAGGGCGGTTACACGGTTCAGGGCGGAAATCAGGAAAGCAGCTACGGTTCCGCCGGACAGCAGGAAGACGACGACATCCCTTTTTAAAAAATAGCCGTATATAATATTAAAATATAGCATATTATAAGTTTAATAATTTAAATAAATAATCTTCATTATATAATATAAATATGATAAAGACCGTTTTGCTCGATATAGGCAATGTTTTGCTCAGCAACGGCTGGGATACCGCATCTAGAAAACTCGCCTCTCAAATATTTAATTTAGACTATGAAGAGTTTGCCGACAGGCACGGCTATCTTTCGGCTTTATACGAAGAAGGAAAAATCACTTTAAACGATTATCTGGATAAAGTAATTTTTTACGAGGAACGTGATTTTTCAAAAACTGAGTTTAAAAATTTTATTTTTAGCCGTTCTAAGCCTATTACCGAAATGATAGAACTATTCAAAAATTTAAAATCAAAATATGAATTCAAACTAGCGGCGCTCAATAACGAAGGCTTGGAATTGTCCAATTACCGGGTAACTACTTTTAAATTAGACGAATTATTTGATTTTTTTGTGACGTCATGTTTCGTTAACATGAGAAAGCCGGATGAAAATATTTATAAACTGGCAATTAACATGTCGTTTTCAAAACCAGCGCAGTGTATTTTTATCGACGACAGGTATTTTAACGTTGAAACCGCGTCAAATCTTGGAATAAACGCATTTCAACATAAAGATTATATAACTACCAGAGAAAAATTAGCCCGGTACGGTCTTGCGATAGATTAGGAAATGGGGTTGATTTTATTTCCTATATATATTATATATTGCTAAGAAATTTTGATTGCGGAATTCTGATTATTCAAATTTCTTGCCGAAGAAGAGTAGCGTCTGCCGATAAAATATGAAAAGCGCCGTTCGTTAAATAGAAAATGAAGCGGTCGCTTTTCATATTGTTTTATTATTTACCGGCGTCTTTAATTTAAACGTCGTAATACAACGCAAATTCATAAGGAACTGGCCTCATGCGGACGGGGTTGACGTCGTTTTCCATCTTGCGTTCAATCCACGTCTGTATTAAATCTTCGGTGAACACTCCGCCCTGAAGCAGAAATTTATGGTCTTTTTCGAGTTCTTTTAACGCTTCTTCGAGAGAACCCGGAGCAACGGGAATATTTTTAAGCTCTTTGCTGGACAATGTAAATAAATCCTTATCGACGGGTTTGCCGGGATTAATCTTATTTGCAATGCCGTCTAAACCGGCTAAAAGCAGAGCGGAAAAAGCAAGATAACAATTTGAAGTCGGGTCGGGGGTTCTGTACTCTATTCTTTTTGCCTTAGGAGAATTGGAATACATCGGAATTCTTACCGCGGCGCTTCTGTTTCGCGATGAATAAACAAAATTAACTGGGGCTTCGAAACCCGGAACTAATCTTTTATAGGAGTTCGTGGTTGAATTTGTAATAGCGCATAACGCTTTTGCGTGTTTTAATATACCGCCTATGTAATAAAGCGCCATTTGGGACATGCCGGCATATTCTTTGCCTGCAAAAAGCGGCTGCCCGTTTTTCCACAAAGACTGATGTACATGCATACCGCTTCCGTTATCGCCGAAAAGAGGCTTTGGCATAAAAGTGGCGGTCTTGTCGTATCTTCTTGCTACGTTTTTAATTATGTATTTAAACCACATAAAATTATCGCCCATAGCGGTTAAAGAATCGAATCTCATATCGATTTCGGCCTGACCGCCTGTGGCGACCTCGTGATGGGCGGCTTCAACCCTAATACCGACGTTTTGAAGCTCAAGCGCCATTTCGTTTCTTATATCGGTCTGAGTATCTATAGGGGCGGCAGGAAAATAACCTTCCTTATGCCTGGGTTTATGTCCAAGATTCGGCATTTCGTCTTTTCCGGTATTCCATATGCCTTCTTCGGAATCTATGTAATAATAACCGCTGTTAGCATTCTGGTCATATCTTATATCGTCAAAAATAAAAAACTCGGCTTCCGGACCAAAATAAGCCGTATCCGCAACGCCGGTAGATTTTAAATATTTTTCGGCTTTCTGGGCTATATAACGCGGGTCCCTGTCGTAATAATTTCCCGTAATAGGGTCCTTAATATTGCATATTAAGGATAACGTTTTTGCCTCTATGAAATTATCTATAGCCGCGGTCGAAGCATCCGGTATAATTAGCATATCTGAAGCATCGATTGCCTGCCATCCCCTTATACTCGAACCGTCGAACCCAAAACCTTCCTTAAACGAATCTTTTGATAATTCGGAAACAGGCACGGTAAAATGCTGCCATGTTCCCAACAGATCGCAAAACTTAACATCGACGAACTGAACTTCCTGCTCTTTGACAAATTGCATTACTTCATTTTCCGTCATTTCTCCTCCCAAAAAAAATTAAAATTAAGATTTAAATAATTTATAAAAATGATAAATGAAAAGTATTTATTATAAAACTTATAAAACTTCGTCTCCCCTTTCGCCCGTCCTTATCCTTATGGCATCTTCCACGGGCAGAATAAAAATTTTCCCGTCCCCTATTCTTCCGGTTCTTGCGCTTGCCGTTATTGCTTCTATAACCGAAGCAAGCCTGTCGTCAGGAACGATAACCTCTATTTTGACTTTAGGAATAAAATCCACAACGTATTCCGCGCCTCTATACAATTCCGTATGCCCTTTCTGCCTTCCGTAGCCTTTGACCTCCGTAACGGTTAGGCCCTGAATGCCGATTTTATTTAACGATTCTTTCACGTCGTCTAGTTTAAACGGCTTAAATACAGCTTCCACCTTTTTCATCGTTCCTCCCGTAAATTTTTAAAAAGCAATAAATATGCCAAAATTATTTAAAATATAAATAATCGGTTATGTTATTATATAGTAGCCGCCATCGCAATTACGGATTAAATTTTTAAATATCAGCAAATAAAATATATAAATTATTTATATATTTTGCTTAAAAATTGTGCAATAAATATCGAAACGCATAAAAAATGTGCAACATTCAATCCCTAAAATTTATATATAAAAGTTCTATATCCAAAGGTACCGCTTTTAAATGAGAAATTATCGTTTGAAGCTCGTCTTTGGATTTAGAATTAACCCTTAAATGGTCTTTAAGATTTTCTACACCCGCCTTAGGGGCTATTTTTTTTATTTCCTGAATTATTTTTTTTGAAGAATCTTTATCTATGCCCTCTTTAATCTCGACTTCCTGTCTGACCATACCTTTGGACGCTTCTTCTTTTTTCTTAAAATCCAAAAATTTTATCGAAACGCCCCTTTTAATAAGCTTCCCTTTTAATATATCTATTAAGGCGGTAAGTTTATAGTCGTCGTCTCCAAGCAGGGTAATAATATTATCCTGCCGTTTGATTTCGCTTTTAGTGCCTTTAAAATCGTATCTGCCTGTTATTTCTTTTACGGTCTGGTTTACGGCATTATCGACTTCCTGAAGGTCGGCTTTTGAAACTACGTCGAAAGAAGGCATTTTAATCTCCGGTTTAAAATTAGTTTTCTTTTATTATCCTATAATCAGAAGAAAAATTTATATTAAAAATGCTTCCGTCGATATGCCGGTTAAATCTTACGTTTTTATACCTGAATATTATTGTCTGCCCTTGATGGGTAATAATCTTAAGCGATTTTATCTTAAGGCTCTTTTTATTAAAACCGACGGAGATTCTTTTAGCTCTCTGCATAGACAACGGATGCAATCTAACAGTTATAACGTTTAAATCGCTATTTACGGAAATTTTTATTATCTTAAAATATTTCGTAAGATTGCCTAAAACCTTCACTACGTTAGGAGGGAAACCGCCTCTTTCTTTTCCTACATTTATGACGGAAACTTTTTTATCTTGATTGTTTACGATATAAAGCCTGCCGTTTTTCAAAACCTGCCTTTTATTAAAGGGATATTTGTAAACCCATGCCATGCCCGCATTGCGTTCGAAATAAAAATAACCTTTAAACTTCATATTCTGCGAATATCCCGGAAATATTTCCTTCTGATAAAAATATGCGCTGATAGAATCCACCCTTTTATATCTTGCTTCTATTTTATAGATTAGATTGTTATTATATGATGCGGCGTAAGATTTAGATATAAAACAAGCTATTAGAAACAAATTTAATATTAAATAGGGCAAGATTGATTCAGCTTTAATTTTCATTTTCCCTGTCTCCTTTTTTTCGTTAATATTCCGTCGCTCTGCAATTTTTCAATAATTCTAGCCGCTCTGTTAAAACCTATTCTGAACCTTCTCTGAATGAACGAAATGGAAATTTTTTCTCCGTCGTCTTCCGACCTGATTAAATTAAGAACTTCGCCGTATATTTCATCGTCGGGGCCTTCCGTAATTATTCTATCAAAATTACCCGCATTGTCAAACTCATTTATTAACGCATCGTTTTTTTGGGAAGGAAAATTTTTTCCGGTTATAAATTCCAATACTTTTTTAGTTTCGCTTTCAGAAACGTATGAACCGTGAATTCTAATGAGCCTTCCCTGACCGGGGGGCATAAAAAGCATATCTCCGTTGCCCAGCAATTCTTCCGCTCCGTTAGCGTCCAATATGGTTCTCGAATCGACTTTGGAAGAAACTAAAAAAGCGATACGGGACGGCATATTTGCTTTAATAACGCCGGTTACGACGTTGACTGAAGGCCTTTGGGTAGCGATTATAAGATGAATCCCGCAAGCACGGGCCATCTGGGAAAGCCTTATTATGGAAGTTTCCACGTCTTTAGGGCTCGTAAGCATTAAATCGCTTAACTCGTCGATTATAATCACCAAATACGGCATGCGCTTTAAGCTCTGTTTTTTGGACATTTCGTTAAACTGGCCGATATTTTTTACTCCCGCGGCTTGTAATTTCCTGTATCTTGATTCCATTTCGGAAACGGCCCATTTAAGGGCGACGCCTGCCTTTTTTGCATCGTAAACGACGTCGCTTATCAGATGCGGCAAATTTTCAAACGGCGTTAGCTCCAATCTTTTCGGGTCTATCATTAAAAAGTTCAATTCGTCGCAACTTGCCTTAAAAAGAAGGCTCGTCACTAAAGTATTGATAAAAACGCTTTTTCCCGCGCCGGTTGCTCCCGCTATCAATAAGTGGGGCGCTTTCGCGATATCGAAAAGCATGTTGTCTCCGGTCGTGTTTTTGCCGAGAATTATTGTAAGCAAAGACTTGGAATCCACAAAATCTTTAGAATTTAAAATATCGGAAAAGTAAACGGTTTCTCTTTTATTGTTGGGAACTTCGATGCCGACTGCGGATTTGCCTTCTATAACCCCCGTAATTCTAATCGGTTTAGATTTCAAAGCCATCGTAATATCTTCCGAAAGCGACAAAATCCGTCCGACTTTAACGCCGCTTGCCGGTTCAAACTCGTACATAGTTACTATGGGTCCCGGATTAATTCCCGCAACCTTTCCTTTAACTCCGAAATCCATAAGTTTTTTTTCAATCAGCGAGGCATTTCCGAGAAGAGAGAGTTTATCAGGTTTTTGCGAGTCCCTTGACGCGCTTTCCGAATTCATCAATGAAATCGGCGGAATTTTTGACTCCCTGTCGTCTATGAAATCGAACGTTCCGGTTTTCTCTTCCAAAGATTCGGCGTTTAAATCTGCGGAATCTTGTTTTTTATCCAAATCGCTAATAAGCTCTTCTCTTGAGCCGCCAAACAGTTCCTTGTTTATGACGAAACTTCTTTTTCTTTTTTTAAGCCCCTTTCTTTTTTCGATTTTTAATTTCAAATAAGAAAAAAAAGCCGTTAGCTTATTAATTTGCGCGTTCAAATTAAATAATTTTATTTTTTTTGCGTCTATTTTCGATAGGCCGTAAATATTTCTGAAATATTGCGCGCCGGCTTCGAAATCTATTTTTTTAAAAATAATATAAACGGCGGCTAAAAAAAGGGCCAATACGATTATTATAGCGCCGGCTTCTCCAAAAAATTTAAAAAGGAACCCGTAGAGCGCGCTTCCTAATAGCCCTCCGCCGGATGTTATAAAACCATGATATGAAAATTTTGGCAGTAATATGTTTAAAAAAATTAATAAAACAATAAAAAAAACAACGAATCCGGCATAAAACCTTATGCTTGCAATTTTATTCGATAACAAAAAAATACCGGAGGATAATATCGCAACGATTATCAAAAAAGAGGATAAACCGAAGGCTGTTAATAGATAATTTGCTAAAATGCCTCCGAAAAAACCGCCTAAATTTACTTTTTTTACGGTTATAATGGAATACGAATTGAAAGTTTGCTGGAATATATTATAGGAATAAAGGGATAAAAAAGAATATGCGGAAAAAAAAATTATTAAAACTCCCCATATTATCCTTTTACGGCTTGACATAATTTAGATAAATTCTTCCGTTCCGAAATACGGCCTTAAAGCATCGGGAATTTTTATCAGACCTTCTTTGGTCTGATAATTTTCGATTATCGCAATCATAACTCTTGGAAGCGCAAGACCGGAACCGTTCAGCGTATTTGCGTATTCGGCCTTTGAATTTTTATCTCTTTTGAATTTAATATTTGCCCTTCTTGCCTGAAAAGAACCGAAATTCGAGCATGAACTTACTTCTAGCCACTCGTTTATTCCCGGCGCATAAACTTCGATATCAAACTTTTCGCTTGCAGTAAAGCTTAAGTCTCCGGTGCAAATCTGCACAAGCCTGTGCGGAATATCAAGCCTGTTTAATATATCCTGCGCATCGGCGATAAGATTAGACAATTCTTCCTTGGCAGTTTCCGGAGAAGTAATTTTTACAAGCTCTACCTTATCGAACTGATGGCCTCTTTTTATCCCCTTGGTATCCTTGCCTGCCGAAAGCCTTTCTTTCCTAAAACAGGCTGTATATGCTACGTGTTTTATGGGCAGCATTTCAATATTAAGCACCTCGTTTCGGTACATGTTGGTAACAGGAACCTCCGCGGTCGGAATAAACCAGAACCCAGAATCTTCGTCTTTATATAAATTGTCGGCAAATTTCGGCAATTGCCCCGTCCCGGTCAGACATTCTTCATTGACCATATACGGGGGATACACTTCTTCGTAATCGTGGAGAGCGGTGTGGGTATCTATCATAAAATTAACCAGCGTTCTTTGAAGTTTTGCAAGCCCTTTTTTTAATATGTAAAAACGGGTTCCGGAAATTTTGACCCCTCTTTCAAAGTCTATCAAATCCCTTTCCTGACCTATGGCATAATGAGTTTTTAGCGTAAAATCAAATTTTTTCCTTTCGTTGAAATACGATACCGCGATATTCCCGTTTTCGTCTTTACCGACGGGCACATCGTTGCCGGGAAGGTTTGGAACGTTCAGCATCAATGAATTAAACTTTTCTTCTATGGCGTTTAATTCATCCTCCTGCGACTTAATTAACTCGTTTATTCTTTTAACCTCTGTTTTTTTTGCGGAAATTATTTCTTCGCCGGTTTCGGAAGCTATTTCCTTAGAAAGCGTCTTCCTTGTATTTCTGAGACATTCGGTATCGTATAAAAGCTTTCTTTTAAATTCGTCGAGTTCAAAAATTTCATCTATGGGAACGGAAACAAAAAGTTTTTCCATTTCTTTTTTAACGTATTCTCTTTGTTCCCTAATAAGTTTTATGTCTATCATGTTTTTATTTTTTATTTTTATTTAATGCGATTATTTAATACGGATAATTTGGCATTGCGCTATTTTTATTTTATATTAATATTTTTAAATATAAATTTCAATATGAATTTATAAATATATTTATATTTTATTGATAATTTGTTTCTTTTTTATTTAATCACGTATTATAGTATTATATATTAAATAAGGGGGCATATCCATAAATAATTTTGCTTCGGTTTCCTATTTCTAAAAATAATAAACTGAAAAAACCGTCTGCTTTCTATATCGACAAAACCGGTAAAATAAATCAGGCATTATAACTATAAATAATTATATGATAAATTTAACGAATATCGATAATAAAAACTCCCAAAATAAGAGATTGGTCATGATATTGGGAATGCATCGCAGCGGAACGAGCCTTATAACGCGTGGATTAAAAATTTTCGGGGTAGAACTGGGAAATAATCTTATGCCGCCGCAGGAATCCAATCCTAAAGGTTTTTATGAAGATTTAGACATAAATGCTTTGGATATGGAAATGCTTAAAGCCATTGAAATGGATTGGGACGACGTGGCGCCGATAGAAAAAACCCATATAGAAATTTTAAAAATAAAGGATTCCTTTTGCGTGCGGCCGGCGTTATAACTGAAAAAATGCGCCATGCCGATATATTCGGCATTAAGGACCCGGCGGCATCAAAGTTGCTTCCTTTATGGAACGAGGCTTTCGAATACTTGGGCATCGACGTCAGTTATATTATTATTATACGTAATCCGCTTAGCATTGCCGATTCTTTAGAAAAAAGCTATCTTATGTGGCTTGTTCATATTATGCCGGCTTTGATAGAAACAATAGGAAAAAAAAGAGTTATCGTAGATTACGACAATCTTTTGGAATACACCGAAAATGAAATAAAAAATATCGCCGGACGGCTTAAGTTTCAAATCTCCCAAGAAAAATTCCAGGAATATAAAAATTCGTTTATCGATGTTTCGCTGAGACATTCGATATATAAGTATAAAGATATTTTATCCGACGGTTTTTGCCTTCCGTTAATAAAGGAAATTTATGACGGATTGTATGACGTCGCAAAAAATAAGACGGATATCGACGACGAAACGTTAAACGATAAATTGGCCGAGTGGAACAACGAATTGAACCGCTTCAAAATCTTCCTGTCCTATTTCGATAAAATTTCAGAAAAAGAAAAGAAAACGATTAAAAAATTCAATAATGATTTAAGCCGCATATATAATTATAAATCATGGCTCATCACAAAATCTTTAAGAATTTCCAATAAATATTTAAAAACCGCCATTAAAATCATAAAAAAAATAAAATTTACCTAAATCTGCGAAAAATTTTCACGCCGCAAACCGCATAATTTTTTTAGCCCCCCTACCGATTCAAATTTATAATATTTACTAATATTTATATAAATTAAATTATTAAAATTTAAAAACTTATGGTATTATTTTTATATCTAAAATCTAAAGGACGGCATATTTAAATGGACGCCAATGAAGACGACAGCTCAACCATAAATACTATTAAGATTAAAAAAACTGAGGTTATCGACAGTATAATAGACGATGTTTTCGTTAAAAAAAACGAGCTAGGAATCACGCTTTTTCCTTATAACCAGTTTTTTAAAACATATCTTATAGAAATAAAACCGAAATATTTAGTCATTGACAGCCTTATGCCGTTTTACGGAAATAAATTAGTACATAAAACCGATTATTTAAAAATAAATATAATGTCCGATAAGCAGTCGGTCGATAAGCATTTCCTGACGAAATACAAAGAAGAAATTTTTTCTGGAGGCGATTATAATTTTTTTGTTTATAAGCCTTTAGAAATCGTCCTTACCGAAAAAAGAAAAGTATTGAGGGTCGCAACTAATGCATCGAATACGGCTTATATTTATTCATCCTACAAAAAAATAGATTTTTCTTATTCTTTGCGCGATTTATCGTGGAACGGCATATCTTTCGATGCGGATATCGATATGAAACCTGACTCCATATTAAAAAATGCATTGATTAAGCTTTCCGGCAGGATAACGAACATGGATTTAAAAATCGTCCATTCGACCTATTTAAAAGGCAAATACCGCATAGGGTGCGAAATTTTAAAAATCTCGGATAAGGACAGGGACATTCTTATAAATTTTATACATACGATAGAAAGGCAAAATATTAATATAAATTGGTAGCAATAAATATGCCGCCGTTTTTCAAGCGCCGCTTCTTTCGTTTATTAACCCGGTTATCCTTTCTAACTCGTCAGCGGAATAAAATTCTATCTCGATTCTGCCGCTTATTTGGTTTCCCTTGCTTTTATAATCAATTTTAACCCGCGTCTGAAGTTTTTCAAATAATTCGTTTTCATAGCTTTTAACCTCGGAAGACAGCGATAAATCTTTTTTGGCGAGTTTATGTTTCTGCTTTTTTATTTTAAAAGATTTGGCCGCCATTTCGGTTTCTCTTACGTTTAAATTTTCGCCGGAAATTTTATGCAAAAGCATCCCCGCTTCGTCGTCGGAAAGGCCTATTAGGTTTCTTGCGTGAGAAGGAGTAATTTTTCCGTAAATAAGTTCTTTTTTAATTTCGTCCGGTAAAGAAAGAAGCCTCAGCATATTTGTAATAGTCGCCCTGTCTTTGCCGACTTTGGCCGACAATTCTTCGTGAGTTAATTTATATTCCTCTATGAGCCTAAGATAGCAGTTTGCTTCTTCTATAACGTTTAGGTCCTGCCTCTGTATATTTTCTATAAGCGCAATCTCCAAGGCCGAAACGCCCGAAATATCTTTAATTATCGCCGGAATTTTTTTAAAATTCAACTCTCTTGCCGCCCTATATCTTCTTTCGCCGGCGATTAAATCGTATTCGCCGACTTTTTTAGACTTAGCCGCTATTAACGGCTGAATTATACCGTTTTCCTTAATAGAATTTTTTAATTCGGCGAGTTTGCCTTCGTCAAAATACCGCCGGGGCTGATATATGCCGGTATTTATTTTATCGATTTCTATTTCAAAAACGGAAAACTCGCCGTCCAAGCCGGCGCGTCCTTCGTTTTGAATATAAGCATCTTCCAAAAGGGCTCCCAGCCCTCTTCCCAATACGTTTTTTTTAACGTTTTTTTCTTTTTTTTCCATATTTAATCCTTTCACGCAATCTTAGACAAAAACTCCTTCGTCAATTCAAGATAATAAACCGCGCCTTTAGAATTTACATCGTATAAAATTATAGGCTTACCGAAACTGGAACTTTCAGGAAGTTTAACGTTTCTAGGGATAACGTTTTCGTAAATTTTTTGTCCGAAGTATTTTTTTACTTCACCGACTATCTGATTGGTAAGGTTTGACCTTCCGTCGAACATGGTAAATAAAACGCCTTCTATATGAAGAGTCTTGTTAAGCCTTTGATTTACGAGTTTAACCGTCTGCATTAGCCTCGATATTCCTTCTAATGAATAATATTCGCATTGCATAGGGATTAAAATGCTGTCTGATGCAGTCAAAGCGTTTATGGTCAGGAGGCCGAGCGAAGGGGGCGTATCAATAAAAATATAATCGTAATCGTCTTTAATTTTATCTATTATATTCTTTTTAAGAAAATATTCCCTGTCCGGCATGTTTACAAGCTCAACCTCTATACCGGCTAGGTCCGACGTCGCCGGTATCATATAAAGATTTTTCATCTGCGTCGGATATACGGCTTTAAAAACATTTGACCCGTCTATCAGGCATTCGTAAACGGTAGGATTTGGTTTTTCTATGGCTATATTTAACCCGCTCGTAGCATTGGCCTGCGGGTCCGCGTCTATTAAAAGAACTTTTTTTTCGTATGCGGAAAGGCACGCGGCAATGTTAACCGCGGTCGTGGTTTTACCAACCCCGCCTTTTTGATTTGAAATACAGATTACTTTCGCCATTTACGCTAAAGCCGTTAGAATTATTTTAATAAAATTTATAAATTTAATTATATCATTAATTAAATTTATAAATCAAAATTATAATTATGTAAAGATAATTTTTATGATTTATTATTGACTTTTTTCGACTGCGGCAATAATTTAATAAAATCTTTGCAACTTAATATTTTGATTCCGTAAAAGCAAAAAAATGGCGAATTTTAAAACGGAAAACTCGCGGCTTTAAAAATGCGGATTTAAATCGGTAAATGTTTCACGTGAAACGTTATTTTTATTCCCAAAATTGTCGGTAGAAATCTGTAAAATTGCTTCAATATATTTATTATAGGCGCATAGGCGCTGTATTCCCGCTTACCCATGAATGTCGCCCGCTGAGCGGAAATTTAATTCCGCGTTCGCTATTCCCGCATAGGCCGATATGTTTTAAGGCCGCCTATATTCGGACGGCTCATCCGGAAAAGAAATTTTCTACCTTCAATTTCGGGTTTATTCTTCTGTCTTTTGTTTATTTAAAAAATATAAATAAAAAGATTTCATAGATTGGATAACATAAAACTGCTCACGCAAAGAATAATGTTTAAAATGCGCGGTTAATTTATTTTCCTTTATCCGCTTCTTTAAGTCCGCCGCGGATTTGCCTTTGAACTTCGTATAGCCTTTCCCGATAAACTCTTTTACATGGGCATCGCTTACGCCGAGCTGCGGCAACCCTATCGATACGTTTGCCAACGAAGTTATGGCGTTGGAGATTAAGGTAAACGCGCTAGAATTATTAATGACCTCTATTGCGTCAAAATCCAAATATGTTAAAAGTTTTCTTAACGGTTTATGCCCTTTTTCCGCATAGGATACAAAATAGAAAGGGTGGGGAGCGATTGCAAGCCCTCCCTGAGCGTGAATCTCTTCGATAGTAGCGGCTGCCGTTTTCCCCGGAATAATCTTTTTCTCTAAAAAAAGTCCGATAACATGGCCGTTTTTCGTGGAAATTTCTTCGCCTATTATAACTTCCACATCGAGAAAGCTATTTCTTAACGCATATTCTTTTGCTTTAAACGCTCCTTTAATACGGTTATGGTCGGTTATAGCTATTATCTGAAGTTTTCCGGCGGCAAATTTGACGATGTCCTCCGAAGAGCTTGTTCCGTCGCTGTAACTTGAATGAATGTGAGTATCCGCTTTTGAATATAACATCTGTTTTAATTAAAATAATCTTTACTCTTCATGGTTAATTATTTATAATTATTATATTCTACCATTTCAATGTTACGGCATTATTACATTAATGTTAAATTTTTATTACCGCAAAGAAAACGGCAACACCGCAAAGCAGGAAAAACCGGTATAGCGAATATCGGAATAGGAATTAATTAAATATGGAGCCATTAAAATTTTACGGAGAAAGAAGATTATATTTTTATATAAAAATATAATAATAAATTATGATAGTGCTGACTTTTTCATGCCCCGATAGAAAGGGAATTGTGGCATCGGTTTCAAGATTGCTTTTCGAAAACAATGCCAATATAATCGAATCAAATCAGTATTCGACTAATTCTTCTACTAATCCGCATTTTTTTATGCGGATTGTTTTTGAAATGGAAAATCCTGCAGGATTTCAATCAATAAATCAAAGATTGGCCGATTTTGCGTTTATTTTTAATGCCGGTTTTAAAATGACCGATATTTCCGTGAAAAAAAACGCCGCGGTATTTGTTTCGAAAGAAGACCACTGCCTTTATGAACTGCTCTGGCAAAAAAGCTCCGGCGATTTATCGTTAAACATACCGTGCATAATATCTAATCATGAAATTTTATCGACTGTGGCAAAATCATACGATATTCCGTTTATTTATATACAGCATCACCAAAATTCCTATAAACACGAAGACGCTATATTAAAAGAATTTCAAAAATTCAACGTCGAAATAGATTTTATAATACTGGCAAAATATATGCGGATTTTATCCGATAATTTCATTAACGCCTTCGGCAAGAAAATTATCAATATACATCATTCTTTTTTGCCTTCTTTTCCGGGAGCAAAACCATATTTGCAAGCTTACAGAAAGGGGGTCAAGATAATCGGCGCAACGGCGCATTTCGTAAGCGAAAAGCTAGACGACGGCCCTATTATAGAACAGGATATTATAAGAATAAATCACGGGGACGACGTAAACGAAATAAAAAGAAAAGGTAAAATAGCCGAAAAATTGGTTTTGGTAAAAGCCGTCAAACTTTTTACGGAAGACAGAATAATAGAGCACGATAATAAAACAATAATCTTCGAATGATTTAAAGGCTTTAAACGGATAATCTGCCTATAACTCTTTTTTTCCCTAAAAATTTAATTATTTTCAATATAGACGGGCCGTCTTGCTTGCCGGTTATAAGCAGCCTTAAGGTTTCATAGCATTCTTTAACCGTTTTATTGTATTTGGAGGAGGTTTCCTTTATTATATTTCTAACCTCATTTTCGTTAAGATTATCTATATTTTCAAAGCCGTTTAACAATGAGGATTTTAATTCGCCGTCATAATCAGTTTGGTTCAATTTTATTTCATGTTCGTCAAAAAAAATATCTATTTCCTGTAATATTTCTTTTACGGTTTTAAATTCGTTTTTTAAAAAATCGACTATTTCCGAACATAAAATTTCCCCGTATTCTTTTTTAAGCTTCGTTAAAAAAAACTCTCCATGAAATTTTTCATTTATTATACTTATAAGTTCGGGGGCTGATAAGCAGCTCAGCCATTTTTCATTTATAAACCTCAATTTATCTTCGTTAAATATTGCGCTTGAACCCTTTGCCTTTTTTAAATCGAAAAGGGACGCCATTTCTGATATGCTGGAAAATATTTCTTTTTCGAATGTATTTTTTTCGCCGTTTTTATAACCGCGTACCGTAAAAGTATTGCCTGTAACTGCGAGATAATTCAAAACAGCCTCGGGAAGATATCCTTCCTCTATATAATATTCGATATTGGACGCCATGTCCCTTTTTGACATAATCTTTCCGTCTTTGCCGTACAACAGCGAAATATGCGCAAAAACAGGAGGTTCTTTGCCTAATGCTTTAAGTATAAGTATCTGCTTCGGGGAGTTGCTTATGTGGTCTTCGCCTCTTATTATATGTGAAATCCCCATATCTTCGTCGTCTATAATTGAAGCAAAATTATAAGCAAATCTATCATCCTCCGTTTTTAAAATAAAATCTCCTATAAGTTTTGGATTAAAAGAAAGGCGGCCGTGGACCGCGTCGTTAAAATCTATAGCGTTAAAATCATAATTTTTTTTCAAAACCTCGGCTATGTTTAAACGGACGGAAGGCCTCAGGCCTTTCTCCGCAAAAAAAATGCCGAGATTTTTTTTCTCTGCGGATGAAATGCTTAAGCATCTTCCGTCGTAAATATATGGTTTTTTAGATTTTATAGCAAGTTCTTTGGATTTTAAAATATCTTCCTGCGTACAAAAACATTCGTAGGCTAAACCGTTCTCCATTAAGACGTTAAGGTAATTTTCATATATAGCCCCCCTTTCGGATTGCCTGTAAAACTCGTCCCATTTAATCCCTGTCCATTCCAAATCTTTTATGATGGAATCTTCATATTCTTTTTTGCTTCTAATTTTATCGGTATCGTCTATTCTTAATATGAATTTGCCTTTATTTTGCAAAGCGAAAAGATAGTTAAATAAAGCCGTCCTGACTCCTCCTATATGGAGTTTTCCGGTGGGGCTGGGTGCAAAACGAACACGCACTTTATCTAACGAATTTTCTCCCATTATAATTTCCCCTTTTATTAATAAATTTATTATAATCGTAATTATATATAATTTAATAGGATAACATAAAAAAAACAGTCAATTCAATTAAATCATTTTTTAAAAATAAATTGGAAAACAAAATTTCTAAAGAAATATTTGTCGGCAAAATCCGCAAATATTTAAATAATTTTGAAATATTTTCCGGGGACGGAAAATTCGGCGACGAAACTTTGGGAAAATTTTATACTTTATATACCGAGCTGTTAGAATGGAATAAAAAAATTAATATAACAAGGATTACGGACGAAAATGAATTTATTAAAAAACATATAGTCGATAGCGCATTTTTATTAAAAATCCTCGATGAAAATAGCAAATCAGTAATGGATATCGGTTCGGGGGCGGGATTCCCGGGAATTATTCTCAATATATTCAATCCTTCTTTAAATATTATTTCGGTAGAATCGATATTTAAAAAATGCAATTTTCAAAAAAGCGTAACCAGAAAACTTAATCTTTATAATTTCTGCTGTTTAAATTTAAACGCATTTTTATATAACGATTTTAATAACATAGACGCTATAACTACAAGGGCGGCTTTTAACGTAAAAGAACTCACGCGCTTCATAGAAAGCATAAATTTAACGAAAAGCGCAAACCTATATTTATTTTTATCTAAAATTAGCGAGGCGGAAGAAATAAAAAACTTTGGATATACGACCAAAAAAGTTTCCATAGACAAGATTTTGTTTTATAAAACCGATTATGACGCCGATAATAACAGCGGCTCCAGGCTTATAGCAAAATTTAGAACTTCTCCCGTTTTCTCGCCTTAAACGTTTTTACAACTTTATCCTTTTATCCTTGTCGTATATATAAATAGCATTTTCTGCTTCGTCTTTTGCGCGGTCGTGCGAACCGTCGCAATATGGAAAACTGGACGAAAGACCGCATGCGCAAAGATATATAGGAAATTTTGCGTCTTTTTCTTCAATCGCGACCGGTAATTTTTTTTCATGCTTTACAATTCTTGCCATAATGCCTCCAGAATAAATTTAAATTGGGTTATTTTTTATTGCATTTTTATGTATATAAACATAATAAATTTTTTAATATATACTGTCAAGTAAGAGTTATTCTTATGTCATTTAAAGCTTTTTGATGACAGCTACCGCAGGTATGTCCAGCCTTAAACCTCGGGTAAACGGAAGTGCCGCTTAGAATAATAAATTTATTATCATGTTATCATATTGTTAGGCGCATATACAATTTAAAAATAAAATATGATATAATGCGTGAAATAATTTGGATAAATATAATATCTAACTTTAATAGAGGCGGCTGATTATGATAATAGTTACCGGCGGGGCCGGATTCATAGGGTCTAATATCGTGGAAGCTCTAAACAAAAAAGGAGAAACTAATATTCTGGTCGTGGATAATCTTACCGACGGCAGAAAAATGCGCAACCTTGCCGACCTTGATATTTTAGACTATATGGATAAAGACGATTTTATTGCAAATATCAAAACTGGATACGACTTCGGCGACGTAAAAGCAATTTTTCACGAGGGCGCATGTTCTTCGACGACCGAATGGGACGGAAGATTTATAATGAAAAATAATTTTGAATACTCAAAAGAACTGTTGACATGGTGCCAGAAAAAAGGGGTGCAATATTTATACGCTTCGTCTGCTTCCGTTTACGGCAGCGGTAAAAATGGATTTACGGAAGACAGAAAATGCGAACATCCGATAAACATGTATGCATATTCCAAGTTTCAATTTGACCGGTATATCAGGAGCATTATAGGCAGAACAAAATATCAGATTGCGGGCTTCAGATATTTTAACGTTTACGGACCTAGGGAAACTCATAAAAAAAATATGTCGAGCGTTGCATTCCATTTTAATAATCAGATACTTTTAAGCGGAAAGGCAAAGCTTTTCGAGGGAACCGACGGTTATGGAAATGGCGAACAAAGCCGTGATTTTATTTATGT
>JAJYHI010000089.1 GCA_021784835.1 bacterium | reverse complement strand
TATTCTTTTAAGTTCTTTAGCCGCGCCTATTTCGCTGTAATAATAAACCGGCAGATATATTTTTGCTTTATTAATATTATAATCATATTGGTCATATTGGTTTATTTGGTCATAATGGAAATTGTAATCATTGCCGCTATTAACATGGCTATTATTTTTTTTATTATTATCGTCTTCGGGCGATAAGTCGATAATTAATTTTTTTTCTTTAACCAAATCGTTAATATAAGACTCGAGAATCTCGCCGCTAAGAGATATATCCCGTTTATCCGCATCCCTATTATTATTATCGGCGCCGTTAAAATTATCGGGTTTATCCGAATTAATGCCGTCGTTTTCTATTATTATCTCGTTTATCCCTTTTTTAATATCTTTATAATAAACGAAACAGTTTCCCGACTGTTCGCATAATTGTCCTATAACATATTTTACAGCTTCTTTTATTCTGTTGGGGTCGTCTTTTTTAATGCCTAATTTTTCTGCCATAATATCGGCTTTTTTAAAACCTATGCCTTTTATTTCTGTAAATAAATAAGGATTTTCTTTTGCTACGGCAATAGATTTTTCCTGAAACTGATTATAAATAGACTTAATTTGATAATCGCTGAACTGATAGGGCTTAAAAAACATTATAGCTTTTCTTAATCCGTAACTTTCTTTCAAGCCTTCTATGATAGTTGAAAGTTTTACTCTGCCAATTCCTCCTACCTCCCTTAATCTTTCAGGATCGTTGTCTATTATTTCTAATGTTTTTTCCTTAAATTTTTCATAAATTTGATTTGCCAAAACCTTGCCTATGCCTTTAAATATATTTGAAGAAAGATAATCTATTACGGCCGTTTTGCTGTTTGAGAGCGATATTTCGTATTCGCTGAAGCTAAACTGGTATCCGTATTTTTTATGATGGATAAATTCGCCTTTAAGCTTGATTTTTGAATCCGTTATAGGTTTATCGAATATATTTCCTGAAGCTGTTATAAATCTTCCGGACGAAAAAATATTTAATATAGTAAAACCGTTTTCCGGGTTTTGAAATATAATTTTTTTTATTATGCCGTTTATAACGGCTGTGTCGGCGTTATTTTTAGGGTTACCGGAAATAGCGCCGGAATTGTTTTTGCCATTTTCCGAGTTGCCGGAATCAATATGTGTTTTATCTGTCGTAACCGAATCAGCCATAAGCGCAATATAAACTGTTGAATTTGAAATAGCTTTAAAAGGGCGGTATTAATGTATTAAAAAATCAGAACAAAAATAATCTAATATACAGCCCAAGCAGAGTTACAAAAAGCACCGGCAGAGTAATAATAAAACCTACCTTCATATAATAGCCCCACGTAATTTTAATTCCTTTTCTTTCCAATACGTTAAGCCACAAAAGCGTCGCCAACGAACCTATCGGCGTCAACTTTGGACCTAGATCGCATCCTATTACGTTAGCATATACCGAAGGTTTAAGCATTACGGACTTTAAATTTGCCGAATGAATCGCAAGAGAATTTATCATGACCGTCGGCATATTGTTCATAATAGACGATATAAAGGCCGCGAGATATCCGGTATAAAGCGTAATGGCGAATCCGCCGAAGCCTGCTATATACGCGATAGATTTACCCAAAAGAAAAGTAAGCCCTGCGTTTTTAAGACCAAAAACCACTAAATACATTCCGAGAGAAAATACTACTATATTCCACGGAGCGTTTTTGAATACGGTTTTTAAATTAACGGCAGGGCTTTTAAATCCA
Organism: bacterium; assembly: GCA_021784835.1. The sequence continues at coordinate 30,027 of JAJYHI010000089.1, read as the reverse complement.
AGTATAACGAACAAAAGAGCAAAAGTTATCGCGAAAGCAGAAACCGGCAGATTTAAAAATTCGCTTAAAAAATATCCGCCCAGAAGCAGCGCTAAAATCAAAAATGAAAATTTAAACATCGAACGGTCTTTAATAGCTTCTCTTGGGTTTTTCAGCAGATTGACGTCGTAACTTTTAGGAATATCTTTTCTGAAATATAAAAACAAAACAATTACCGATATTACAATCGAAAATATATCGGGCAGATACATGTCTATAAAGTATGTAAAAAAACCTAAATTAAAATAGTCCGCCGAAACGATATTGACCAAATTTGAAATCTTAAAAGGAATACTCGCCGCATCCGCAATAAATCCTCCCGCCATAATAAACGGCAGCATATTCTTTCTTTCGAATTTAAGAGCTTTCATCTTTTCGTAAATTATAGGAGTTATAATCAGCGCCGCTCCGTCGTTTGCGAAAAGAGCCGACACTAAAGCCCCAAGCAGAATAACGTAAACAAACATTTTTCTGCCGCTGCCGCCGGCAAGCTTTGCTATATGAAGCGCCGCCCATTCAAAAAATCCTATTTCGTCTAAAATTATCGAAATTATAATTATAGCGACAAAAGTAAAAGTAGCGTCCCATACTATATCGAATACTTTTATTACGTCTTTTAAAACTATTACGTTAAAAATAAGCGCCAGCAGGGCTCCAATAACGGCACTCCAGCCTATGCCGATATTGTAAGGTTTTTTTATTATCAGAAAAAGCGTGAATAAAAATATTATAACAGACGTTACTATTAAATAACCGTAAAAGTGCATAAACAGGGAGCCTCTTATTTGTTATTTTAGTTAAACCATAAAAAAACACATGAACAACCATAATAATTATACAATATTTTTGCAATATTATGCTTATTTTATATCTATAAATTATAATACAATTTTATGAATTTAAGAATAAAAATAAATAAAAAAACGACCGGTTAAATTTTTATTAAAAAATAATGATTAGAGCCTGCATGTCTTAACTGTAATGCTCAGGCAAAATTCCGGCAAAGTTTTATTGACTTTTTTAAAATAAAGAGGGTATAATTAATATTACAATAAATAGAATAAACCATTCTACTAATTAAGCAATATCGTTTTTCGGGACGTGGCGCAGCTCGGTAGCGCACCTGCATGGGGTGCAGGGGGTCGCAGGTTCAAATCCTGTCGTCCCGACCATTAAAAACCCCAGTAAATAAGCATTCCAAAGTAATTTCCTATCTGTCAGTCAAAATAAAAATTAATTTTTAATAAACATACAATAAAATACCTTTATTATTTTAAATATATGTTGTAAAATTTAATATAAATATTATTATATATATTAAATATGAAGGAAAATAAAAATACGTCATAATTATTTTATTTTATAACAGCATAATAAAATCAAAAAGCGCGGCGTGAGAGGGAGGGGTAAATTTATGAGCAGTTTATTTAAGTCCGGCAAAAAAAATACCGATCGTACTGAACCAAACCGTTTTAATAACATTACCGTTATAACTTCAATATTGTTCGCTGTAGTTGCAATATTTTTTATAGTATTTTCGCTAATCCGATACGACAAATTATTAATTGTTTCTGCAGTAATTTTTTCTGCCGTATTTTATTTTTCCATTTTTATAATCAATAGGTCTGTTAAGAAAAAAGCCGAAATAATCAATAATTTCATAGACGATTTTCTTTATAAAGATAAAGATTTGCGCAAAAACATGCCGCAAATTAATTTTTTCGGTTTAGACGGCAAGGTAAACGAACTTTTTAAAAATCTTTATAATATTTTTATAAAATCTGTAGATTCTACAAATAACGTCGTCGTTGATGCAAGAATAGAAAGCGCTGAAATGGAAAAAATTTACAAAGAAAACGAATCTTTAGTCGGTCAAATTTCTTCTATTTCAAGCGCAATAGACGAAATTATCATGTCTCATAAAGAAATGACCAAAGGCGCTAAGTTTGCCCAAAATTCTTCCAGCGATTCTTTTAAAAAAGCCGGAGAAGGAAACTTAATGATAGAAGAAATAATATCCGATATCAAAAAAGTTTCAGATTCTATAGAAAATCTTAAAACAACAATGCAGAATTTAGACGACAGGTCTAAAGAAATAGGCGACGTTATTTCGCTTATCAGCGATATAGCCGACCAGACAAACCTGTTGTCTTTAAACGCGGCGATCGAAGCGGCAAGAGCCGGAGAGCAGGGAAGAGGTTTTGCGGTAGTTGCCGACGAAGTTAAAAAACTTGCCGAAAGAACAAGCAAGTCGACTTCCGACACAAGGCAGATAATAGAAGGACTTATGGAAGAAACTTCAAGGACTGCGGAAGCTATAAAAAATTCCGTCGAAGAAGTAAAGGCTATATCCGAAAAAACTAAAACGGCAGAAGAAATATTTAGAAATATAATGAATGCGGTAAAGGAAGAGAAAAGTAATATAGATATAATATCTTCATCGGCGGAACAGCTCCAAATAGCGGTCGAAGACGTAGAGAAAAATTTACTTGTCGTACAGAAAGTTTCCGGAGAAACTGTAAAAACGGCAAAAAAATCAACCGAAATAAGTACGTCGCTTTCCAATTCGGCATATGAACTTCAAAAAGAGTTTAATAACATCAGATTATATTTATTCGGCATAGCTCCTTTAGAAGCGGCATCTATAATGAAAGCGAAATTTCAACCTCTGACAAAATATTTAAGCGATTCTTTAGGGATAAAACTTGGTTCGTTTGTAGCTTCAAGTTATGAAGATTCGGTTGAAGATATAGGCAAGGGCGTTGCAATGTTAGGCTATATGACCCCTTCTACATATTTAAGCGCCGGCAAAAAATACGGAGTTAAACCTTTAGTTTTTGCGGTAAAAAACGGTTCGCCCACATATAAGAGCGTAATAATAACGGCAAAAAATTCTCCGATAAATACTATAAACGATTTAAAAGGCAAAAAGGTCGCATTCGGCGCAAAAATGTCAACCGGTTCTACTTTGGTGCCGAAAGCGATGATTAAATCGGCAGGCATAAAATTGGAAGACCTTGCTTCTTACGATTATCTTGGCGGACACGACGTCGTCATAAAGGCTGTCGCGGAAGGAGAATTCGATGCCGGATGCGTAATGGATTCCGCCGCGGAAGAAAATAAAAGTACGGTAAAAGTCATAGCATCTTCCGACCCCATACCTCAATTTCCTATATGCATAAACGCGGACGTAGATAAAGAAAGCGAAATTAAAATAAAAAATATTTTGATGAATATTGCCGATTTAAATGTGCTTAAATCCATAGATAAAGGCTATACGTCTTTTATAGAAGCGAAAGAAAGCGATTTTGAAAATATAGCAAAAACCCTTGGATTATAAATTAACTATAAAAAATAAAAGGAGATTCGATATTAATATGGACGGCAGCGAAATAAGCGAATCTGAAATATTTCTGCAGATTTTAGACGAGTTAAAGAAAATTAACGATAACTTGGAGAAAATTCAGGACAAATTAGAGCATGGCATAACCGCATATACCGTATAATTTTCTTCGGCAATGTCTTTTTGACTTAATGAATGGTCGGGATGACACGATTCGAACGTGCGACCCCCTGCTCCCAAAGCAGGTGCGCTACCAACTGCGCCACATCCCGTTTGTTTTTAGAAAAATTAATTACGTAATTTATTGTATCACTAATAAGAAGCGCAGGCAATATAATTTTTTATCCCAATCGTCAGGCGTACATTATTTGTCTTGAGAATTACTTATAATTAAAATATAACTCTGTATAGTTTTTTGTTTATGCTTTTGCGCCTGCGAATTTACGACTTCATGCTTTTATTCATAAGCCAGTAAACTATTCCAAGCACCAGTACGAGGAAACCTAATATTGCGACTTCCTTGGATTTTCCCGAAGCCAGAGAAAAGATTAATATCTTCCTTAAAAGAGCCGCCATCGCAAGACCTATAAAAGCGCTTAACGCGAATTTATGCCCCTTCAGCTTTTTAACTTCTTCTTCAAGCAGTTCTCTTATTGCCCAAACGATTAACATAGCGCCGAGAATATCGACTACGGTGGATTCAAAAGCGCCGCCGCCGAAGGCGAATCTGTAGATTTCAAATAAGAACATCAGAAAAACCATAATAGTTGCAATTATTAAAGATATTACAAGGGCAAGGTCAAGCATATAAGAAAACTTCGAACTGAATTTTATTATTTTAGTTTCAAATTTTGTAGACGCTATGTAAAATTTTCCTTCATTTATATATGAACTTATGATTATATCTAAATTAATATCTATTATTTTATTTACGGATTCAATTATTTCATTTCTTTTATCGGAGGACGTAATGTTTTTTAAAATAATTTTATGAATAAAATTTCTTATATAATTCATTGTTGCGCTTACGTAATGCGAAGGCAATTTTATTTCCGAATGAACCTCTCCTATTCTTTTTAACTGTCTTAAATATTCATTGTCGTATTTTCCGGAAAAAAGATTGAGGAACCAGATTTTTAACTTCTCCCTGTGTCTTGTTCTTATTTCGTCGTTAGGAAGAAATTTGCTGAAATCGTCGAAGTTTGATATAAATGAATAAACGCCGGAAATAAATTCGTTTACATTTGAATTCATCAGCTCTTTTATTTGCGTTAAATTTGACGCGTCTCCGGCGTCGAAAGAATAAATAAGCTTTATTTTATCAAGGGTTTCCATAGCGTTAATATAGATTAATCAATATTTTGATTTTATTAAATTTATAATTTATTCAATAAACCGGCAATGCGCGGTACGATAAGAAAAATATGTTATATATGAATATATGATAATGCAAATATATATTTATAATTATATAGAAATATTTTTATATTTTTGCTATCATAAATATTATAAAACATATATATAAAATAATCTAATATTTTTTAAATTTTATTTTAAGATTTATTAATAAGTAAAAAATGAAGAAACGGGGGGATAAATTTATATGGCTCGCATAGTAGTTTTGGGTTCTGGATTTGCCGGCAACACTGCGGCATTAAATTTAAAAAAAGCGCTGGGGCGTAAACATGAAGTTGTAGTAATATCGCCGAGAAAACATTTTTCTTATATCCCTTCATGGATATGGGTGGGAGTGGGTTCTATGAAGCCAGAAAAAACTCAGTTCGATCTTACGCCGGTATATGAAAAGTTTGACATAGAATTTAAAAACGGAGCGGCGGAAGAGATTCATCCGGACGACGTCGACCGATATGTAGTCGTAAAATACAACGACGGCAAAACGGAACAGGTAAAGTACGATTATTTAATAAACGCTACGGGTCCTAAGCTCAATTTTGCGGCTACGCCGGGACTTGGACCGGATGAAGGCTATTCTGATTCGGTCTGTAGTTTGCCTCATGCCGTTAAAACAAGGGATAATTTTTTGAAAGCGGTAGAAAAGATGAAAAAGGGCAAAAGGCAAAAGTTTGTCGTCGGTACTGGACATGGAACCGCCACCTGCCAAGGGGCCGCTTTTGAATATATACATAATTTAGAATTTGAAATTGCGAAGCGGGGACTTCGCAATATGGCGGACATAACTTGGATATCCAACGAACCTACGCTGGGCGATTTCGGAGTCGGCGGAGTGGTAGTAAGAAGGAACGGAAACTTTATATCAGGCAAACTTTTTGCCGAGTCTACTTTTAGGGAAAAGGGCATTAAATGGGTGGACAGGGCGCACGTTAGAAACGTAAAAGAAGGCTATTTAGATTACGTTAATATTGAAGGAAAAGAAGGGTCGCTCGATTTTGATTTTGCCATGCTGATTCCGCCGTTTGCCGGTATTTCCATCTCATACATAGATAAGGACGGCAGCGATATTAAAAGCCAAATGTGCGTGCCTAGCGGTTTTATGAAAGTAGATGCCGATTATACCTCCGGCGCAAAACCTTTTGAGGAATGGAAAAATTCGGATTGGCCTAAAAAATACAATAATTCTTTATATAAAAATATATTTGCGGCAGGAATAGCTTTTGCTCCCCCGCATCCGATAAGCAAGGCTTTTAAAGCGCCGGACGGTACTCTTATAGCTCCGAGTCCTCCCAGAACCGGCATGGCGTCTGGAATCATAGGCCATACGGTCGCCCTTTCCATTATCGATATGATAAAGAACGGAGCGGCAGAACCCACCTATAGCGCATCGATGGCTGAATTCGGGGCAATATGTATAACCTCTATGGGCAAATCGATGACCGGCGGATCGGCCGCTTTATTGACTATGTATCCGGTAATTCCAAATTACGATAAATATAAATTCGGCAGAAATTTAAATTACACTTTCGGAGATATAGGTCTTGCCGGACACTGGGTTAAATATATGCTTCATTATTTATTTATCTGGAAAATGAAAGGAAAATTTTTATGGCAGTATATTCCCGATTAATGAAAATATTTGGAGAAATAAGCTATATTTAAGGATAAATTGCCGTATCTATTATGAAATATAAATGCAATACGAATAGGAGGATTATATTTATTATGGAAAATAAAAAAGATGACGATTTAATGGAATACGTTCCTTACACGAGCGATTCCAGATCTTTTATCGCGCCTACGCAATACACGCTTTTTACGAGATTGTTTATCCCTTGGCAGTTAATAAAATTTGCCCATTATAATATTAAGATGCTAAGAATTTTGTCTAAAGGACACGGCAGATTTATGGATGAATAAAAAAAGATTAATTGCCGTATCGTTTGACAATTTTAGCCTTAAAATTATATAATTAAAAAATGCCGAATACGGATGCTTCTTGGTTTAATTTTAATATATACTTAATAGGGGACAAAAATTTTTTTAATAACGACGAAGAGTATATTGACGCTCTCGATGAAGCTTTCGGCGCAGGTTTAAAAGCTTTTCAGCTCAGGCAGAAAGATGTTTCCGTACGCGATTTTATAAAAATTGGAGATAAGATAAGAGGCTTGATATTTAAAAAATATCCCGACGTTAAGTTTTTTGTTAACGAGAGGGCGGATGCCGCAGCAGTTCTTTCTGCAGACGGCGTACATCTAAATATTAACGCTCCGCCGATTAAATCGGTTAAAGAAAAATTTAAAGGCTTAAAAATTTTTTATTCTTCTCACTCCATAGAAGATGCCGTCGATGCTGAAAAAAACGGAGCCGATTTTATAACTTTCAGTCCCGTTTTTAAAACTAAAAAACAGGATTTTTTTCACGGCGCAGACGTTTTAAAAAAAGTTGTTAATGCCATGAAAATTCCGGTTTTTGCGCTCGGCGGCATAAACGAGTTTAATATACCGGAAATTAAAAAATCGGGATGCAGGTTTATTGCCGTCCAATCTTCGCTGTTAAGTTTAAATAAAAATAAAAAAGATATAGGCAAAAAAGTAAAAGCAATGATAAAGATTCTTAATGGAAAATAAGGTAAATTTAAAATTATGAAATATATAAATCAGATATCTGCCGCAAGACAAAATATTGTTACCGATGAAATGAAAGCGTGCGCTTTGGCGGAAGGAGTCGCTCCCGAAAAGATACGCGAAGACGTTATGAACGGTTTTACCGTCATAACGAAAAACAGATTAAGAGATATAAAGCCTCTTGCCGTAGGCAAAGATTTAAAAACTAAAGTAAATGCCAATATAGGTTCTTCCGGCGATAATCACGACATCGAAGAAGAGTTGGAAAAGTTAAATGCGGCAATAAAAAGCGGCGCTGACGCCGTTATGGATTTATCTACCGGCGGCAACATAGTAGAATTCAGGTCGTATATATTAAAAAATTCGTCCGTTCCTATCGGTACGGTGCCTCTTTATGAAGCCTTTCAACCCGCGGTCGAAAAAGGTATCGTTAACCCTAATTCACCTGATTTTATTGACAAATTCGACCCCGAATACCTTTTCGACGTTATAGAAAGACAGTGCGAAGAAGGCGTGGATTTTATTACCGTCCACTGCGGCTTAACTTTAAAAGCTATAAGTACGATGAATATGCAGACCAGGATTATGGGTATAGTATCAAGGGGCGGTTCGTTAATTGCGTCGTGGATGATAAGAAACAACAAAGAAAATCCTTTATATGAAAATTATGAAAGACTGCTTAAAATTGCCAAGAAAAACGACGTAGTTTTAAGCCTTGGCGACGGATTAAGACCGGGATGCCTGCATGACGCTACCGACAGAGCCCAGATTACCGAATTAATTACGCTTGGAGAACTGCAGAAAAAAGCGCTCGAAGAAGGCGTTCAGGTAATGATAGAAGGGCCGGGGCACGTTCCTTTAAATCAGGTAGAAGAAAATATAAAATTAGAAAAAAGTTTATGCAACGGCGCTCCTTTTTATGTTTTAGGTCCGTTAGTTACGGATATTGCCCCCGGCTACGACCATATTACCAGCGCCATAGGCGGCGCGATAGCCGCCGGAGCGGGAGCCGATTTTCTGTGCTACGTCACCCCCGCCGAACATTTAAGGCTTCCTTCGGTATCGGACGTTAAAGAAGGCGTTATAGCCGCAAAGATTGCCGCCCATGCAGGCGATATAGCCAAAGGAATAAAGGGCGCAGCAAATTTTGATTTAGAGATGAGCAAAAATAGGCGGGCTATGAACTGGGAAAAACAGTACGAATGTGCTTTAGATCCCGAAAGAGCCAGAGAAATGAGAGCCTCCCTGCCCCTTAAAGACGATAAAGTGTGTTCTATGTGTTCTTCATACTGCTCTATAAAATTAAATTCTTCGTTTATTAAATAAAATCCGTCGTTTATATTTAAGCGAGTTTAAATAATTTCGTCGTTTATTTTAAATTCATCTAAAACAAAATAAAAAAATATTAATATATTATTATGGATGAACTCCTTGAAGAAGTGCGCAATATTAACGCTATTATATCGGAAGTTTATTTAAAACTTAAAGATAAATATAACGGCGGTAACGATGCGGATACGATTAGCGAACGCAGTATTATACGTTACGACGATACGCTGTTAGATAAATCAGGTTCGTTTAAGTTTTTTAAGGTTAACGGCAGTTACATGCTTAAGCCTTTATCTGAAGCCAATCTTGAACATCCGCCTTCCGGATATTCACTCTCCCTTTCGGATTTTATCGGAATTGACCAAATAATAAAAGAGGTTTTCAGGAATACTATGAAATTTGCTTCCGGCAAACCCGCCAATAACGTTCTTTTGTGGGGCGACAGAGGAACGGGCAAGTCCTCGTTAATCAGGGCTATAGCAAAATCTTTCGGCGAACCTCCTTATATCGATAAAATTAAATTTATAGAAGTAGTCGAAGATACGGCGGAAATGATATACGAATTAATTACAATTTTAAAGGCGAAATCATCACGATTTATATTGATTTTTGACGATATTGCTTACGATGCCGATTCTATGTTCTATAAAAAGCTTAAATCTATGCTTGACGGCGGGCTTGACGAACTTCCCGAAAATATTATAATTTATGCGACTTCCAATAAACGCCATCTTACCGCCGAAAAATTTAAAAAAGAAAATTTAAATTCCACTGAATTTATTCATCCGGAAGAAGAAGCGGAAGAAGGGCTTTCTTTAAGCGACAGGTTCGGTCTGTCATATGGGCTTTACAGTTTCAGTCAGGATACGTTTTTAAAAATAGTCGAACTTTATATAAAGAAATACGGTATAAAAATATCTTCCCTCGATATGGACGAAATCAGAAAAAATGCTCTTAATTTTGCTTTAATTAAGGGTTCCAGATCGGGGAGGACGGCAAAACAGTTTGTAATTAACTTGATAAAAGATTAAAAAAAAATTGCTTGCAAATTTTTATAAAAGTTATAAAATCTTTAAATATATTATAAGTTAAATTAATATGAAAGAAACATATTAAAAAACAACATGTCTGAAATAAAATATTCCGTTAAATACAGGCCTAAGATGTCCATAAGGACAAAGCTTATTCTGTCTTTTTCGTTATCCATTTTAATACCTCTTATACTTTTATCCGTTGCAAACACTTATATTTTTAAAAATCAGACAAAAAAAGAAAATTTAAACAAAGTGCGTATAACGTTAAGCGGAGCGCAAAGGATTTACTATTCTCAGGCAAACCGTCTAAAGAATGCTTTTTTGATAAGTTCTAACAACCCTTATCTGATAAAAGCGGTTATTGATAAAAATATATTTTTTCAAAATTCTTTAATTAAATCTTACAAAAAAGCTTTTAGTTTCGCCGACTATATAGGAATAACAGACGGCGAAGGCCATATAACGTCGTCTGTTACCGGAGACGGAAAAGGTCTTAAGCCGTCTTTAGACGGCATAATATTTAAAGCGTTCAGGACTGGTTTTCCTATCGTGAAGACCGCTATTATTAGAAAATCTACGCTTATCGATATGGGCATTAAACTGTCTAACGGAACTTCAAATATGTTCCTAATAACGGTCGTACCTTTTATACACGACGGACATACGGTCGGTTCTATATTCGGATTGATAAGCTTAAACAATAACAGATATCTTCCCGAAACTATTTATAACGAGTATCATTTAAAAACCGCCGTATTTGCCTCTCTTTTTAACAGGCAGGTATGTTTAAGCACCCTGAAAATACCGGGGAATATTTTCGGCATAGGTTCAAGACTTCCCGAATATATTCACGAGAAGATTATGTCCGGCAAGGATTTTATAAAAGAGTTGAATTACAATGGAGAAACCGTTTTTGCCGCTTTTCATCCCATAAAAAATATAAAAGGAAAGACTATAGGTTCTATCGCGGTATTTATTTCTAACAGGCGCTATGAAACGCTGTTCAGAAAAACGGCTGAATATGCTATATTTATAATATTTATAGGACTTTTAATATCTTTCGTTATATCTTACTTTGCCTCAAAAGACACTTTAAATCCTATTTCCGCTTTAAGAACGGCAATTAAAGAATTTACTTCGGGCGATTTAAACACAAAGCTTATAATCGATACCAAAGACGAGTTTGAATCGATAGGAAAAGGTTTTACGGAAATGGCCGCTACCGTTAAAGACAGAGAAGAAAGAATGGAGAAATATAATTTGTTTTCGGACTTTTTAGTCGGGTCTTTGGATTTCGACAAGATAATATCTTCCACTTTAAATATTTTAGAAGAGTTGCTGAATATTTCTTCGGGAATAATTTATATATACAGTAAAAGCGGAAAATTTAAAGCAGGTAATTCTGAATCAGGCAATCATGAAGGCGATAATGAAAAATCGGATTTAAATAGCGGCGATAGCAGCAGTACGGACGACGATTTAACTTTGGAAAGCGCCGAAGAAGGCTATTTAATACCCTATCAATTTTACGGGATAAGAAAATTTATCGCAAATAAAATAAACGCTTACGAAGGAATGGCGGGACACTGCCTTAAAGACAGAAAAACGATATGGTTTCACGATATTCCGGAAAACGCTATGATTTTTAAGGAAAAGCTTATGGAAAGAGGAGGCGAAGGCATGGCTATAGATTACGGTTTCTGTGAAGTGTTTCCGAAAGATATAGTTTGGCTTCCGCTTTATATAGGCGGCGTAAACGTGGGCGTACTGATGGTATCTTCTATTTACGGTTTTAAAAAAGAAGATATAGCGTTTTTAGAGCATGCCGTCAAAGAACTTTCCGTATCTTTGGATAATGCGAGGATTCACCGTAAAATTAACGAACTTTCTATAACCGACGAACTTACAGGACTTTATAATAGACGAAAGATGGGCGAAGTTATAGAACTTGAATTTAATAAAGCAAAAAGATACGGAAACAGCTTGTCCGTTATGATTTTAGACATCGACCATTTTAAGCGTATTAACGATTTTTACGGACATAAAACCGGAGATACCGTCCTGTCTAAAATAGGCGGTATTTTAAACCGCAACATAAGAACTATAGACACTGCCGTCAGATACGGCGGCGAAGAATTCGTTATTATTTTACCTCAGACGGATTTTAACGGAGCCGTTATTTCAGCAAAGAAAATAAAAAATTTAATAAGAAAACAAAATTTTACCCAGATTCAAGGAGAAGTTACCGTCTCAATAGGAATAGCTTCTCTTCCCGACGATAATATTAATACGGTTGACGATATTTTAAAAATAGCCGACGACTTTCTATACGAAGCCAAAAATAGCGGAAGAAACAGAATTATCGGCGAGCACGGCGGCAAAAAATTCGAGATAACCGAAGATGAGCAATAATTCAATTTATACTGCAGGAGTAGATATAGGCGGCACTAATTTAAGATTAGGAATTTTCGGCGGCGGCGGCAAGCCGGAGTCTGACGTACGCATATTAATGCCGGAAGCAGCGGACGTCGATTTTATAATACGTAATATTAAGAAATTTTTATACGATAACAAAAAATATAACGTAAAAACGCTTGGTATCGGCATAGCAGGTCAGATAGACGCCGAATCCGGAAACATAATTTTTTCTCCTAATTTAAACTGGCATAATGTTCCCCTTAAAAAGGGGCTTGAAGAAGAACTTGGATTAAATAATATATTAGTTGCAAACGATTTAGCCGCTATTACTTACGGGGAATGGAAATACGGAGCGGGAAAAGGCTTTAATAATCTGATATGTATTTTTGTTGGGACAGGTATTGGTTCCGGTATAATTATAAACGGCGGTCTATATACAGGATGTTTTAATTCGGCAGGAGAGATAGGGCATACAAGGATAGTTTCCGGCGGCAGAAAGTGTACCTGCGGCAATTATGGCTGTTTGGAGGCATATGCCGGCGGACACGGCATTGCGTCGATAGCCATAGAAAGAGCCTATGCAGACCGCCCTGCTTTTCAAGACGTCATAAACGAAAGCGGGGGCGTTATAGAATCTATAACCGCAAAATCTATAGCAAAAGCATATAAGGCAGGTTCTAAGGAAGCAGTCCGTTTAATTAAGGAAACAGGGGAATATCTTTCCGACGGCGTGGCAAGCGCAGTAAATTTATTAAGTCCTTGCGCCGTAATACTAGGAGGGGGAGTTTTAGACGGAATTCCGGAACTATTCGACATAGTAAGAGCCGAAACGCTTAAAAGGTCTCTTAAAGCATCTTCGTCGAACCTTAAGATATTAAGATCCTCCTTAGGAGAATATGCCGGAATTATCGGCGCCGCCGCATTATCTTCATCCGTTTAGGATATTTTCATTGTATCAAATAAGAGACGGTTAGATATAAGCCTCTCCATCTTCATATGCAAGATTTTCAAAAGACGTATATTTGTCTATATAAGAAAGTTTAACTATGCCGGTAGGACCGTTTCTCTGTTTTCCTATTATTAATTCTGCAACGCCTTTATTTTCCGTATCTTTTTTGTAAACTTCCTCCCTGTAAACGAACATAATTAAATCCGCATCCTGTTCTATCGCTCCGGATTCCCTTAAATCCGCAAGCTGGGGTTTTCTGTCCTGCCTTGACTCCACCATTCTGTTTAACTGCGAAAGAGCAATTACCGGAATATTAAGCTCTTTTGCAAGGCCTTTTAACGAGCGCGATATTTCGGCTATAGCCTGCTCTCTCGATTCTATATTGTGTGAAGCCCGCATAAGCTGAAGATAATCGATTATAACTAATTCAATGTTTTTTTCTCTTTTTAACCTGCGCGTTTTAGCCCTAAGTTCTGTAACGGTTATTCCTGCGCTGTCGTCTATGTATATCGGTATGTCTTCAAGAATCTCAAGCGCTTTATGAATATTTTCAATGTCGGGGTTATGTATTTTGCCTCTGCGAAGAAAAGAAGAATCTATTTTTGCGGTCATTGCCAAAAGACGCGTTGCAAGCTGTTCCTTAGACATTTCCAAAGAGAAAAACGCCACCGGTATTTTTTTTACTGCTATATTTTTTGCTATGCAAAGAGAAAGAGCAGTTTTCCCCATAGAAGGTCTTCCCGCTATTATAATCAGATCGGACGGCTGAAATCCGTTGGTGTATTCGTCTAAATAGTTTAAACCGCTGTGAATACCGGTAATTACGTCGTTGTCGCTTTTTTTTGAAGTAAGTTTTTTGAAGTAATCGATTATCAGCGGATAAACTTCCGCATAGTTTTTAGGCGCATCTTTTTCCGTAGCGTCAAAAATTGTTTTTTCCGTAAAATCTATAATATTTTCGATATCTTCGTTCTGCTCATAGCATTTCTGCCTGATTTTATTAGAAGCGTTAATAAGATTTCTTAACGTAGATTTTTCTTTTACTATTTTTGAATACTGCTCGATATTAAAAAGTCCAGCGGGCAGCTCAAAAAGAGACGTCAGGTAATTTCCGTAATTAAAGTCCGAAGAGTTGTCCGGCGAGTCCTGTTCTTTCTCTAAACTATGGAGAATAGTGATAATATCGATAGGCTCGTTTTTTTCGCTTAATTTAGATATAATCCGGAATATTTTTGCATTAACGCTGTCGTAAAAATCTTCCGGATTTATAATTCCTAAAACTGAATTTGCCTGAGAATTATCGATGAGTATTGCGGAAAGCAAAGCTTTTTCGGCATCTATGGAATTCGGCGGCACTATGTTTAAAATACCGTCTTTAGAAATGCCGCTATTCATAGAAGTTATTTGTTCACTTTGTTTTAACCTTTTTTTTCTTTCATTGTTCTGCATAATATAATAAAATCGGCGAAAACTAAATGAACGTTATAATGGCAATAATCTTAAACTTCCGGCACGACGTTAACTTTTACGTCTGCCGCAATATCTTTAGATAATTTTATTTTAACCGTTTGAACGCCAAGCTCTTTGATGGGGTTTTCGAGAGCGATTATTTTTCTGTCTATATTAAAACCGGCTTCTTTCAGTTTATTTTCAATGTCCATAGAAGTAATACTGCCGAAAATTTTTTCGTTTTCTCCTACTTTAACGGGAATGGTAATATCCGCTTTCTCTAAATTATTTTTAATTTCGGTAAGTTCGGCGGCTATTTTGATTTTCTTTTTTTCTATTATTTTTTTCTCGTGTTCCACCGTTTTAATATTTGCGTTTGTTGCAGGTATTGCGAGATTTTTAGGCATTAAAAAATTTCTTGCGTAGCCGTCCGCAACATTAACGGTTTCCCCCATAAATCCTAAATTATGAACATCTTCTTTAAGTATTACTTTCATGTTAAACGCTAAACCTCCTTCTTGTTAGTGTCTATTTTTCTAAAGTTAAACCACATATCGAAAATTCCGGTTAGTATAATAAATATAATAAGCGGATTGCTGAAGATAAAAATTACTGCATATCCTAGTATTCTTAAAAAAACATTAATATTAAATTTTCCGAAAAAATAAGAAATAATAGTTAATCCTTGAATTAAATAAACCGAAGAAGCTAATAAAATTATATTATATCCTATAAATTTAAATATTCCAACAGAAAAAATAGAAATTATTATTCCTGTTATAGGAACAAGCAAAAAATAGTCCGAAGACCTCCAAAGCAGTAAATTTTCTTTTAAACCGTAAAAAAATAAATTTGTTTTTTTTGAGATTTTTTTTAAAAAAACAAAACAAATCCATATGCTCATCCATGAAAAAATAATTAATATAGACGGTAGGAGGAATAGTATAATTTTTAACGTTTTTGAAATTAATGCCTGCATTTTTGCCGTCGTAAAATATTTCATTCCCATTTTCGCATATGTGTACATAAGTTTTTTAGTCATAAGGACGGAAAAAAAATTAACGGATTCAATTATGTTTATGCCGTGATTATAAATATAAATCGCCGCTATCAAATAAAAAACAATAAATATCGCTAAAACCGGTATATAAATAGATTTTGCAATTTTATAGCCTTTTAAAATCAAAAAAGAAAAGAAAAACGGAATTGCTAAGAAAATTAAAAATTGAATAAGTACCGTCGATATAAAAAAATTGCCGAATAATGCGTGATTCAAATAGCCGTGAAAAGCATCCGCCCCCGAATATATTAAAAAAATCATTCCCGCCGCGAATGAAAAAAAAATTGCGGCTGATGAAAGCAAGCCTGCCGTCGAAAATAAAAGTATTACGGTAATTCCGTAATACAAGTAAAAAAAAGGATTTATAAAAGAGTATACTCCTTCGTTTATTGAATTTAATGTAAATAAAAACAATAAAATCGAAAGGAGTACTGTTAAAATAATTTTTTTTGACGTTAACATTAAATATTAACGGAAGTGTAGGGCATTATCGAAACGGTTCTAGACATTTTTATAGCCTTGGAAACTCTTCTCTGGTGATACGCGCAATTTCCGGTAATTCTTCTAGGCATAATTTTTCCTCTTTCCGAGACGAAATTTCTCATGAGCCTTGAATCTTTGTAGTCTATTTTTAAACTTTCGTCGGCGCAGAATCTGCATATTTTCTTCCTGGTATATGTTCTGCGGGCAAAACCTGCTCCTGCCGGTTTAGAGCTTTTTTTATTTTGGAAATTATTCATTAACGGCTTCCTCCATTATTTCCGCGTTTTCTTTTTTTGTTTCTATATCTTTAGTAAATACTACGGTTTGAAATCTTATGCATTCGTCCCAAATCCTTAAGTTTCTTTCGAGTTCTTTTATAAACGAACCTTTTGCGTTGAAGTGGATAAGTACGAACTTGCCTCTGTTTAACTTTTTAATGTCGTATGAAAGTTTTCTGGCGCCCCAGTCTTCAAAATTTATAAATTCGGCGCCGTTTTTAGACATAACGTCTTTTATTTTATCGATCAATTTATTTAAACCCGATTCGTCGGTATCCGGATTTAAAATAATTAAGGTTTCGTATTTTTTTGAAAATTCGTGAACGATCTCTTTTAAAAAATTTTTCTTAGCCAATTATAAAACCCTCCTTAAAAGTCCTTTTATTATTTAAAATAAAAATTATAATATTTTAAAATAAAAATTGCAATAATTAATTTTTGTTTTCCAGAAGCAATGAATTTATATAAGTCATAGGGGTCGAAATATTTTTCATAGATTTTTTCAGTTTAAACATATGCGTAATCGGCATTTTTCCGGAAAGTATGTATTTGATAATGAAAAAAATATCGTTTGCCCTTAAGTTTAAACTTTTATACGAAGTTTTATACAGATTTGAAAATTCTTTAAAAAAATCGTTCCTTGATAAGACGGTTTCTAAAACAGGATGGAACAGATCATAATAAGAATAGTTTTTAACGGTTAATTTATCCTTTAATTCGTTATAAAGTTTTGTTCCAGGAAGAGGCGTAAGTACGGAGAATACAGGCACGCTTATCTTGAGCCTTTTAACGAAGCCCATCAATTTATTAAAATCCATCTTAGTGAAATCCGGAGAAACTATGAAAGAAGCGGTTACGGCGACATTCTGTTTTTTTGCAATATAGTATGCTTTTTCATTGTTTAGCGAAGAGTTGCTTTTATTTATACTGCTAAGTTTATCGTCGTCTATGCTTTCGAACCCGATAAAAATATTTGACAGCCCCATTTCTTTCCACTGCGATATAAGTTCGGGATGCTTGACTATCGTATCGCTCCTTGCCTGTATAGTATATAGTTTATATATTTTTTCTTTTTTTAAAAGTTCGGCTATTTTTTTTGCCCGTTTAACGTCGCTGAAGAAGTTATCGTCGGTGACAAGTATGTAATCTTCCTTAATTTCTTTTAATTCGGATACTACCCGCTCAGGCGATTTAGATCTGTAAGAGCCGCCGTAAAAATTCCAAACGCTGCAAAAATCGCATTTAAAGGGACATCCCCTTGCCGTTTCTAAGCATGCCAGCGAAGTCCTGATGCCCAGATAATATTTTTTTCTGAATTCCTCCGTAAGATGCCTTGCAAAGAAAGGAAGGTCGTCTATGTTTTTAAGAAGCGGTCTTTCCTGCGTTTTTATCTGATTGCCGTTTTCGTTGTATATTATGCCTTTAACGTTTGAAAGAGGCGTATTCGAAGAAAATGCTCCGACGAGATCCCTAACGGTATATTCGCCTTCCCCTATTACTATAGCGTCTATTTCTTTAACGTTAAAATCGTAAGGATATACCGAAACGTGATGTCCGCCGACGAAAACGTAGCGGATTCCGAATTCGTTTTTCACCCGTTTTGCAAGTTCGATAGTCCTGTACACGTCCGGAGTAAACGAACATGAAAAACCTACCGCATCCGGTTTAAAACTTTTTATTTTATCTTCTAAGTATTTGTCGGGGTCGTAATCTACGGCTCTTAAGTCTGCTATTTTAACTATGTGCTCGTCTCTGAGAAGGCTTCCGCCTATGGCTTCTAATCCTGTAGGTTCTATTATAGATACGTTATTTAATCCTATAGTGCTTGTATTATTTGGTTGAATAAGCAATATTTTCATATTTCTTCACCTCTACCTCTAGATGATTAATGTTAATTAAAATTAACGATAAATAATTTAATGCGGCGCATATTCATGTAATTAATATCTATCGGATACTTTATATATAATAAGTATATCACATAATATAAATAAATATAAGTCTTAGAAAGAAAATTTATTAATATCGCCCAGCATTTCTTCCATACTTTTTTCGCCGGTTTCCGTTTTCGAACTTTCCTCTTTTTCCTCTTCACCGTCTTTTTTTTCTATTCCGCTATTTTTTAGAAAATCTGCAAGGTCGTAATTTTCGCCGGTTTTTTTTACTTCGGCGGTATTACCGGAAGAGTCCTCTTTAAGTTCCGCACTGCCCTTAATATAGGAGGAAGCGTCTATTTTTATCGGTTCTTCCGGTAAAGAAATCTCGAGTTTTTTTTCCGATTCCCTGTTTACTATATCAATATTAGTCTGCAGTAGATTTTTTAAAGAATTTACTATAATTATCCGCTTGTTTAACAGTTCCTCGATATTTTTGGCAATCTCGGCATATTTTTTGTTTGCGTCTTTTATTATGTTTTCGGATTCCGAAACCGCCCTGTTTTTTATAGATTCCGCTTCCATAATAGCCGCTTTCTTGATGTCGTTTGAAACCGACTGCACCATAAGTATTGCTTCGCTTATAGACTTGTCTTTTTCTTTGTAATCCGCAATCTCCTGATTTTTTTTGACGAGTTCTTCTTTCAGTCCGTAGTATTCTCCGTAAAGTTTTTCTAAATCCTTTGCTATTATTTCAAGAAAATTTTCGACTTCGGTTACGTCGTATCCTTTAATTTTTTTTGAAAACTTTTGCGATCTTATTTCTATTGGAGAAAGTTCCATAATTTTAACTCCTGCGTTAAAATCGATTAATTATATATAAATATATAAATATAAAAAGGTAAAAGTCAGCGCCTCAAAATTATAAACGGTATATTTTGCATAATATATCTGTATTCTATAAAATTTAGCAGCTGAGTTAAGGCTATTATTATTAGTATGACTATTAAAGGAGATAAATCGAAAGCAAAAGAAGAGCCTACGGGAAGTATTAGCCTTACTTTATTAAGTACCGGTTCGGTAATATCGTTAATGAAGCGGACTATGGGGTTATAAGGGTCGGGATTTACCCACGAAAGCAGGGCTTTAATAATGATTACCCACATATATATATAAAGAATATCTTTCGCGACATCTATAACGTCGGTTAAAAATTTAAGCAGCAATATATCCATAGTTTTAGTTTTAGTTTAATTAAATTTAATATATAATATAACATAATTGAATGAGCATATACAAATTATATATAAATAAAAAGTTATGACTAATGCGGAAATTGCCGAAATTTTCGAACATATAGCCGAAATACTGGAAATTAAAGGCGAAAATCCTTTTAAAATAAGGGCATATTTAAATGCTTCGGCAGCAATAAGCAGGCTGGGAGAAAATTTATCCGATATTATTATAGAGGGAAAAAATTTAAATATCCCGGGTATCGGGAAAGACCTGCATCTTAAAATAAAGGAGCTTGTAGAAACGGGAAACCTTGCTTATTACGACGAACTTCTAAAATCGGTGCCGGACGGCTTATTCGAGCTTTTAAAAATAAGGGGATTAGGGCCTAAAAAGGCAATGCTTTTATATGAAAATTTTAATATTAAAAGCGCGGCCGATTTGGAAAATGCTTTAAAATTAGGCAAATTAAAAGATATCCATGGTTTCGGAGAAAAGTCTATAGAAAATTTAAAAAAATCTGTGGAAGAATTTAATATTTTTAAAACCAGATTCTTATATCCGGACGCTTTAAATCAAGCGCTAATGCTTGAATATTATCTTAAAAATACGCCGCAGAAAATTATATTGGATATTCAGACGGCTGGTTCCTTAAGAAGAAAAATGGAAACCGTCGGAGATATAGACATAGTGCTTTCCGTCGCCGCAGGGAAAGAACAGCTGTTTTTCGAGAGGCTGTTTAAATATCCGGAAATTTTAAGAACGGAATCTTCCGGAGAAACTAAAACAAGCATAATTTTAAGGAGCGGCATACGCGTCGATTTAAGGATAGTACCCCGCGAAGATTTCGTTTATGCCTTTCATCATTTTACCGGCTCCAAAATGCATAACGAAGAGTTGAGGTTGTTAGAAAAAGCTAACGGCTACAAGATAAACGAATACGGCATATTTAAAAGGAATAAAAACGAAGACTCCGGCGCGGATATTTCCGAAAGCAAAACAAATAAAATAGAAGTAAACGACGAAAGGGAATTTTACGGAGTTTTCGGGATGCAGTATATTCCGCCGGAATTAAGGGAAGGAGCGGGGGAACTCGATGCGGCGTTAAACGGCGGAATACCGGCTCTTATAGAAGAAAAAGACCTGCGCGGAGTTTTTCATATTCATACTACTTATACCGACGGAAAAGAAAGTATGGAAGCTATGGTAGAAGAATGTATAAGACTCGGATACGAATACGCCGGCATCTCCGATCATTCGGTATCCGCCCATTATGCCAACGGGCTTTCCGCAGACGAACTTGAATCTCAAATCGAATATATCGACAGGCTTAATAAAAAATATGCGGATAAAATTAAAATTTTTAAGGGCGTAGAATCGGACATTTTACCTGACGGCAATTTGGACTACGATGAAAAAACCCTGTCCAAACTCGATTTCGTCATAGCATCCGTGCATTCTAATTTTAATATGACGGAATCTCTTATGACGGAAAGAATAGTTAAAGCAATTAAAAATCCTTACACGACTATGATAGGACATCTTACCGGCAGACTCCTTTTAGAAAGAAAAGAATATCCTTTAAATATAGGGCGGATTTTAGACTTCGCTTCCGAGTTTAAAACCGTTATAGAACTCAACGCTAATCCGAAAAGGCTGGATATCGACTGGAGGCATATAAAATCGGCTTTATCGAAAAACGTTATGCTTTCAATTAATCCGGACGCACACAAAACAGAAGGAATACGCTTCGTTAACTACGGAATCGGTATAGCCAGAAAAGGCTGGGCAAAAAAATCGGATATTTTAAATACGGGGAGCGCTTCGGAAGTTTACGATATTTTAACGAGCATAAGGGATTTTAAAAAAAAGAAGGCGAAAATATTTTGACGTTAAAAATTTTATCCGTTGCAGGTTTTGACGGTTCCGGCGGAGCCGGTATAACTTCCGATGCTAAGATTTTTTCTAAGCTTGGAATTTTCGGTTTATCCGCCGTTACGGCTATGACTGCCCAGAATCCCGATAAAATATATAAAATAGAACGGGTTTCCGACGTTTTTTTTTCGGCGGAGCTGGAAGCCGTATTTGAATATTTTAAAGTAGATGCGGTAAAAACCGGTTTAATTTACGACGATAGACAGAGTTCTATGCTGTCCGGTTTCATAGATAAATACGGCGTAAAAATTTTAGTGGTCGATCCCGTATATGTTTCCACTTCCAACTCTATAATAGTGAATAAAAACCGCTATCCCGATTTTTTAATACCTTTGTTTAAACATGCATCCGTAATCACGCCCAACGTTAAAGAAGCCGAACTTATTTCAGGAACGGAAATTAAAAACTTGGAAGAAATGAAAAATGCGGCAAAAATTATAAGAAAAAAATTTCCTGAAATTAAAAATATTTTAATTAAAGGTTCGCATATTAACGAAGAATCGGGAGAAAATGTTATAAAAAATTTACTTTTAAACTCAAAAAACGAATTTTATATATACGAAAGCAAAAGAATAAATATCGGAAAACAGGTGCATGGAACCGGATGCGCTTTTTCAGGCTGTATGGCGTCATATCTTGCTTTAGGAATAAAAATGGAATCCGCCGTCGCCGAAACGGAAAAATTTATTTCTAAAATTTTAAAAGATATTAAAAAAATTCAGGATAACTCGCAGGAAAAAATAAATTATATTACGGGGAATATATAGAAAAGAAAAAGGTGTCAGATTAATTTTACGCATTCGAAAAAGAACAATCAACGATAAAAGATTTTGCGTAAAATTAATCTGACACCTTTTTCTTTATTATTATTGCAATGCTCCGTTAAGAATTTTAATCATTAACGGCAGAGGCTTATATCCCACTACTTTTTTATAAAGAATTAGTCCTCTGTATATATAAAAAGTCGGCGTTCCGGTTACTTTTGCGCTCATACCGGAATTTATATTGCTTTTAATAAGCCTTTTCGGCAGTCCGCTTTTAACGCAGGACTCTTCTTCAGACATATTGATTATTTTTCCTGCATGCGTTTTAAGGAAATAATAAATATCTCCTATACTGCTCCAAAAGTCTTGGTCTTTATAAAGAAGGCTCCTTACAGGCATATATTTTCCTTGAAGAGCGGCGCAGTCGGCATATTCGGCTCCTTTAAAAGCATATTTATGTATAAGGGTAAGGGGGAAATCCCTGAATTCTAAGTATATTTTGCCGTTTTTAATATAATGTTTTAATATGTAGGGAAAGTCGTATTCTTCAAATTTTCTGCACCAGTAACACTGAAAATCCGTGTATGCAATAATAGTTACCGCCGCATTAGGATTGCCTATCTGCCTGTCGGCGTTTACTTTTTTGACAAAATTCCGGTATGGCATCGCCTCGGCATAATTTTGAGCCGAAAAAGCAACTGCCGCAAAGACTAAAACCGTTAAAAAAATTAACTTCATTAAACGCATAACCTAATTTTATCATATTTATGAATAATGTCAATATCGCTATGGACGTTATTATCTTATATGTAAATAAAATTTAACCTGCGAAATGATGGAAATGAGTTTTGTCTGCGCCGCATATGGGGCAAACCCAATCGTCCGGAAGTTTTTCGAAAGGAGTTCCTGACTCTATTCCTCCTACGGAGTCGCCTACTTCAGGATCATAGATATATCCGCAAACGTCGCACTGGTACTTTGGCAAAGCAATTTCTTCAGTTGAAGCCATTAAAAATCTCCTGTTTTAAATCTTAATCAATTAAATTTAGTTTATTTATTTGTCTATTTTTTTAAAATGAGTCTTGTCTACTTTACATATAGGGCACAGCCAATCGTCCGGTATATCATCGAAAGGCGTGCCCGGCGGTATTCCGCCTTCAGGATCGCCCTTTTTGGGGTCGTAAATATAGGGACACGCTTCGCATACATATTTATCTTTATTTTCGCTGTCCATAATTAATCAATATCCTTAAGAAATAAATTCATCTATTTTTAATTATATCAAATTAATTATTTTTTTAAAGTCTTTTAATTGGTATAATTGTTATAATTAAAACAATTCTTAATAATTTAATATTAATAATATTAATATGAATTAAAATTATTTATAATAAGGAATAAAAATGGATATATTTAAGGAAACCCTGAAAACTTTCATCGTAAACGTTATTGAGGCGGAGAAAAAAATAGACGTTTCAAAGCCGCAAGCCGAAAAATTAATCAAAAATCCGCCGGACGATTCTTTCGGCGATTATTGTTTTGCGGCTTATTATATGCAAAATTACGGATTTCAAGGCAAACCGGAAACGGCTGCCGTCGATTTATACAATTTATGTAGCGGTCGGTTTAGCGAAATAGCAGGTCTTTTCGACAGAATAGAAATAAAAGGTGCTTACGTCAATTTTTTTGTAAAAAGAGAAATATTTGTTTCGGAAGTATTTAAGGAAGCAGTCGATTCGGGTTTCGATTACGGCAGAGACGTTCAGGAAAAACCGCTTACAGTCGTTATAGATTTTTCGTCCCCTAATATAGCGAAACCTTTTGGAGTCGGACACCTGCGTTCTACGGTAATAGGGATGAGTCTGTCGAAAATTTATGAATTTTGCGGACATAAAGTTATAAAGATAAATTATCTGGGCGATTTTGGAACTCAGTTCGGAAAACTTATTGCGGCGTTTTGCCGTTACGGCGATATAAATTTTTCCGAATTTGAAAAAGACCCGGTAAAAGTTTTATACGAACTTTACGTCAGAATACACAAAGACGAACAAACCGATTTAACCGTCGAAGAAGAGGCTAAAAACAGGTTTAAAACGCTTGAAGATTTTATGTCGGTAAATAAACGCAGTTTTGAAGAATATCTCGGCGCAATAAACGGTTTAGACGATACAATGACGAAAAATATCGATAGCGGTTTAGCCGCAGAAACCGATGCCGCCAATGCATCGGAAAACATAATGCTTTCCGAAGAAAATAAAAATTTTTTTTGCGGGACCGCGGAGGGGCAGTATAATTTATGGAAAATTTTTAGAAAACTAAGCATAGAAGAATTTAAAAGAATTTATCAATCTATAGGAATAGAGTTCGACTCGTATGAAGGAGAAGCCGAAAGCGCGGAATTTTCAAAAGATATTAAAGAAATTTTGCTGGAAAGCGGCATAGCCGAAATAAGCGAAGGTGCAGTAATAGTGAATGTAAAAGGCATTAAAGCACCCGCCCTGATTGCTAAAAGCGACGGAACGTCCCTTTACCTTTCGAGGGATATAGTTACGGCGGTTTCTAGAATGGCAAAATATAATTTCGATAAGATGATTTACGTCGTAGGCTCCGAACAGGCCCTTCATTTCAGCCAGCTATTCGGCATATTCGGCATATTGAAAGAAGACGCCGAGAAAATAAAAGACGGTAAAAACTTTAAATATTTTGCTTCTATGATAGACGGCAGGTTGGTTCATGTAAAGTTCGGCAGAATTATCGGCATGTCGACAAGAAAAGGCAATTTAGTTTTTCTGGAAGACTATATAGAAGAAGCGCGCCTTAAAGCTCAAGAAAAACTTGAAGAAAGACTGAAAATTTTAGAAGATAATCTTTCCGCCGAAATTAACGATGCAACCAAAAAACTGACTGAAGGAATGGAAGGAATAAGAGCGGCGACGGAAAACGGTGAAAAACAAGGTTTAATTAATGAACGAAAAAAAGAGCGAACCGAAACCGAAAAGAAGCAGATATATTTAACGTCTTTAAAAGTAGGCATAGGGGCGGTTATTTTTAACGATTTAAAAACAAGACGGACTACCGACGTAAATTTTAACTGGGATAACGTTTTGTCTTTCGAAGGTCAGACAGGACCTTATCTTCAATATACCGTTTCAAGAATAAACAGTCTTTTAAACAGACTTAGCGGAAATGAAACGAATTTAAAAAACGACGCTCAAAGTTTTTCGTTTTCAAAAAGCGATGCAGATTTTGACGATATTTTTTTGATAGCCAAACAAATTTATGGATTTAAGACGGCTCTTCATTCGGCGGTCGAGCAAAACGAGCCGTCGGTATTAAGCTCTTTTGCTTTAGACCTTGCTTCGCATTTTAACAAATATTATCAAAATTACAGGCTTATAGGCAGAGATTATAATTATTTAAAGCCTAGGATTGCAATGTTGTCCTCTGTTAAAACGGTTTTAGTTTCCGTCTTGAATCTGTTGTGTATTCCCGTTTTAGAAAAAATGTAATTTTAAAAAAAGTGTCAAACAAAATAATAGAAAAAGGTGTCAAGAAAAAGGTGTCAGATTTTATTTTACGCATATAAAAAAAGAAACAATTAAAGGTAAAATATTTTGCGTAAAATTAATCTGACACCTTTTTCCGATGGTTTTTTTATATGGGCTTAGAGATAAATAACTTAACAGTCGAATTATGCGCGGGTAAAGACGAAAACGAGTGCATCAACGTGGTCGATTCTATATTTTTATCGGTCGATGAAGGCGAAGTAGTATCTATAGTAGGCGAATCCGGCAGCGGTAAATCTTTTTTGGGCTTATCTATTTTAAAACTTAATCCGCAGGGCGTTTCAAAAATAGTTTCAGGAGAAATTAAAATAAAGTGTAAATCTCAGGATAGCGAGAAGGATATTTTAAAGCTTAAGCCCGACGAGTTAACGGATGTGCGCGGTAAAATTATATCAATGATATTTCAGGATCCCAATACGTCTTTAAATCCCGTAATGAAAATAGGAGAACAAATAACCGAAGCAATTTTAGTCCATAAAAAAATGTCAAAAAAAGAGGCAAAAGACATTGCCGTTAAATATTTAAATTATATGAATATAGACGGGCTTGCAAGATTTAATTCTTATCCATACGAGCTTTCCGGCGGCATGCGCCAGAGAGTTATGATAGCTATGGCTATGGTGCTTAATCCGTGTTTTTTGATAGCCGACGAGCCTACGACTGCTTTAGACGTAACTACGTCGCTTCAGGTTTTAAAATTAATTAAAGAAATAAAAGAAAAATCCAACGTCGGTATTATTTTTATAACGCACGACCTTACCGTCGCAAGAAGCATTTCCGACAGGACTTACGTATTTTATGCAGGGCAGATAATGGAATCGGGCAATACCGAAAATATAATAAGCAATCCCGCCCATCCTTATACTATTTCTTTAATAAAAAGTATTCCGTCTCTTTCTCCGGATTATGTTCCAAAGCAGAAACTTTTTAACATAAGCGGTTATTTGACCAAAGACGATTTTAAAAAAGGGAAATGCAGATTTTATTCCAGATGTTTTAAGAGAGACGACGCCTGTTTAAACGATATAGCTTTAAGAAATTTTAGGGATTCCGAAAATGCCGGAAAATACGGGCGCGACATAAGATGTATAAAATTTAATTCCGGCGGCGCAAAATGAAATCAAATATGGAAAACAACGTAATTTTATCGGTTTCCGACATTTCCAAACATTATAAGTATTATAAAACGCTATTCGATATAAAAAAGAACGTTATAAAAGCGGTTGACGGCGTTTCGTTCGATGTTTATAAAAATGAAATATTTGCAGTAGTCGGGGAAACCGGATGCGGAAAATCGACCCTTTCTAAGTTAATTTTAGGCCTGACGGAAAAAACTTCCGGCGAGATATATTTTAAAGGCGAAATTCTGGATTATAAAAATAAAAAAAAAGATTTCAGGAAAAAGATACAGATACTTTTTCAAGACCCTTATTCGTCATTAAATCCAAAAAAGAAGATATATAAAATAATATCTTATCCTGCAGTCAGAAACGACATTATAAAGAATAAAAAGAAAGACAGGATGGAATTTGCCGCAGAACAGCTTAAGGTAGTAGGATTGCCTGAAACAATAGCTTTAAGCTATCCGCATATGCTTTCCGGCGGACAGAGGCAGAGGGTGGGAATAGCAAGATGCCTGTCGGTTCGTCCGGAACTGCTTATACTCGACGAGCCGGTGTCTGCCCTGGACGTTTCCGTTTCCGCTCAGATTTTAAACCTGCTCATGGATTTAAAAAACGAAACCGGCATGAGCTATATATTTATTACCCACGATTTAAAATTGGTCAGGCACCTTGCAGACAGGGTATGCGTTATGTACGGCGGAAAAATAATGGAGATTGCCGAAACGGACGATTTTTTTAAAAATCCGTCGCATCCTTATTCTAAATCTCTTCTTGAATCTATGTCTTTTTTGACCTCTACTCGTCGGAATCTTTAAAGGTTTCGTCGTCGTTTATTAAAGAAAGCGTATTCAGGTGGTCGATATAATCTTCGTTTAACTGCTTCTTTTCTTCTTCTTCCGCTTTAGACTGACAGTTTATGCATAAGTTGGAATAAGGTATTATTTTTAATCTTTTCTTTGAAATAGGTTCGCCGCATTCGTCGCATATGCCGTATGTTCCTTCTTTAATTTTCAAAAGCGCATTGTCTATTTCCCTGACTTTTTTCCTTTCTCTGTCCCCAAGCATATACATAAGCTCCCGGTCCCTTTCGCTGGAAGCGATGTCGTAATTATCGCCGCGGTATTCCGTCGAGTCTTTTGAAGAACCTTCCTTTATGCCGGCATCTATTTCCTTAAAAATATCTTTTTTCATTTTTATTAGTACTTTTTTTGCCGATTCTATTTCTGCTTTTGAAAATGAGTGTTCGTCTTTATTTTCTTTATCCGTATTTTTCATAAACGATTCCTCCGATATTATTTGTCAAAAATGTGTGAATAGTATATATTTAATTAAATATAAATGCAAGATTAAAACTTTAATACTGCAATAGAACAACAAAAACATTCCCTAATATGCTATAATGACTAAAAAAATATTTAATAAAAAGGTGTCGGATTAATTTGGAAAAAGGTGTCAGATTAATTTTACGCACATCTTTTATATTTCATTGTTTCTTTTTGTATGCGTAAAATAAAATCTGACACCTTTTTCCGTAAAATATTTTACTTGACAATAACACGGTTGCTGACACCTTTTTAATTTTTAGCGGGGGCGGCGCTTGATGTTAGAAGAAAGAGTATTCGATTACGGATATGCCGATAAGGAAAAAAAGGAAAAAGGGATAAGGTCTCCTTTTCAAATCGACAGGGACAGGATAATACATTCCAGCGCGTTCAGAAGGATGAGGAATAAAACCCAGGTTTTCGGAGTTTTTACGCTGGATTATTACAGGACGAGACTTACGCATTCTCTGGAAGTATCGCAAATAGCAAGAGCATTAACGTCTATTTTGAATAAAAAATACGGTTTAAGTATAGATTTAGACCTTATAGAAGCCGTTTCGCTGGCCCACGATATTGGACACCCGCCTTTCGGGCATCTCGGCGAATATATTATAAACGAAGAGTTAAAGAAAGCTACGGACTGGAAACTAGGATTCGAAGCTAATGCCCAAAATATCAGGATACTTAATTTTCTCGAAAAAAAGTTTTACGATTCAAAAAACAATAAAATATACGGAATTAATCCTTCTCTTAAGACCATAGACGGAATTTTAAAATATAAGATGCCATATTCCCTGTCCGATAAAAACAAGCATTTTATTTACGACGACGATATATTTATACTCGAAAAACTCCACGGAAAAGATTTTGTAAATTATCTGAGTAAATATTCCCGTTTTTTTAACGATAAAAAAAATAAAACCGCCAAAGATAAATTTTTTGAATTTTCAAGATGCATTGAATGTCAGATATTAAACGCCGCCGACGATATCGCTTATGCCACGCACGACATAGAAGACGGGGTAGAATCTAAGCTCATAAATATAGGCGGGCATTTCAAAGTAAACAAATATCTTAGAGAAAGCGACCGCTTTTTGAAAGATTCTACCGAAACAATTAATACCATGACCGAACGGGTCGATAATTTCTTTTTTAAATTAAGAAATATTTTTAATATTCCGGAAAACAAAAAATTTGAAAAAGGGACGTATTGCTCCGAAAATATTAAGGGAATTAAACATAGCGAAACAGCCGATAAACAAGAAGCAAAAGACCGGACTATGCATCACATAAAAGTCAAGACCGATCTTAAGGAGTTTTTTTCTAACTATATTTCAAAGTTTATTTTAAATATAGATTTAGAAGAAAGAAAAGGAGGAGTTAAAAAATTAAAATCTAAATCGGATAATTTTTTACTCGATATGCCCTTAAACTATAACGACGATTCTTACAAATATTCGTTAATTTGGAAAAACGGCGTGGATTTGGAAATAAACGCCCTCAAGCAGATTTCCTACAGTCTCGTTATGGAAAACAGGGAAATTCTTCTAAACAGATATAAAGCCGAAAACATAATAAAAAAGCTTTATGCAGTTTTTTCCGATATTAATAATATTAAACTTTATCCCGACGACTTTCAGGAACTTTACGAGTTTGGATTTTACGATTCTTTCGGAAAAGATAAAAACGGCAATCCCGCTTTCCAAATAATGTGCGCCGATTACATAAGCGGCATGACCGATATGTATGCGATGAAGCTTTATTCGTCGCTATTCGATGCAAGA
>JAJYHI010000120.1 GCA_021784835.1 bacterium | reverse complement strand
TTCAAGGTCACAAATTGTGACCTTGAAAGTTCCAAAGCTTCCTCTTTATTTAACTGAAACATAAAGTCTTCAGGAAAGCGCGCAATATTTCTTTTAACCGCCTGGTTTAAAACCTTTGTTTCAACATCGTAAAGCTCTGCAAGATCGCTGTCGAACATAACTTTTTTATTGCGGATTAAATAAATTTTCCGTTCGATTAATTCTGCAGGAACGATTGAATCAGTCATAATAACTCCAATCTTAATTTTTAATTTAAGACAGGTTATCAATAAAATTATAAAAATCTGTTCTATTTCTTGCCCCATACATCGTTAACCGCTTTTTTCAGCGTACTTGGCACTAAATGACTATATCGTTTCGTCATCTGCGTCGTTTTATGTCCGAGGAGTTTCCCTGTAATATAAAGCGACGTTCCGTTCATAACCATTTTGCTTCCGAATACGTGCCTTAAATCGTGGATGCGCAAATCTTTTAGTCCTGCTTTCTTGCAGGCGGATTTGAAAGAATCCTTAAAATCTTTTACTTTGCCGTTTATACCGGTAAAGACGTATTCCGATTTTTTATCTATGCCGGATAAAAGCTCTTTTAACAATTTAGAAATGGGAATATATCTGTCATCTTTTGTTTTCGTTCCCTTTATCGTTATTACGTCGTTTTTTAAATCAACGTCGTCCCATTTTAAGTTAAGCGCTTCGCCTTTCCTGCAGCCTGAATAAATCAGGAACGATATCAAGTCCTTTGTCAGCTTATTGTGAGCGCTATCGATAAGCTTTTTTATATCTTCATCGTCCAGCGTTTTTATTCTTTTAAGTTCGTTGAGTTTTTTAATCCTTATTGCAGGGTTGTTTTGTATATAGCCATGCTCGATGCAAAAGTTAAAAAAATGAGATAACGTTGCTTTCTCTATATTAATCGAGCGAAAATTTATCTCTGATTCTTTTTTTCCGCCGTTTTTAGGGTCGTTTAATATCTCCAGCTTTCTTTCCGCCTGATAATTTTTTATATCGAGGGTAGATATATCGGATAATTTTTTATTTTCTAAAAACGGAAGGAAATGCAAACTTGCTACGATTTTTCTCTCGATAGTTTTTTAGTATTGCTTCCGGCAATACTTTTCATGTAATTTTCCCATGCGGTTTTAAATAAAAGATTTTTATTTCTGGCGGTAGGCAGGCTGTAATTGTTTTTTATTACGTCGTTTTTTACAGATATTTCTAGCTGTTCGGCAAGTTTTATATCGGCAGTTCTGCAACTTTTCCGGTATCTTTTTCCCTCATGGACGAAGTCGTAGAAGTAATATTTGCCTTTTTTCACGATTGACATGGCTTAAATCCTCATTTTCACCAGCGTTTTAGTGACTTATATGTATTATGTCACCTATGTGAAAATCTCGCCATAAAAAAGACAAAAATGGGTAAAAAATGGTCTTATTTGATTAAATATGAAAAGGGCTTGAAACCGGAGAACCTTATAAAATATGTGGTGCCGAAGGGGGGAATCGAACCCCCATGGGATTGCTCCCGCCGGATTTTGAGTCCGGTGCGTCTACCAATTCCACCACTTCGGCTTGATTAACGG
Source organism: bacterium (assembly GCA_021784835.1). The sequence goes on along the minus strand of JAJYHI010000120.1, from coordinate 5,918 downwards.
CGGCGATTTATAAATTTTACTATATAATCCAACAAAACTCAAGAAAACAATTATTCATATTTTTGCATATTTTACAAAAATTAAATTATGTGATATAAATTAATTGTCGGCAAATAAGAAAATATACGATAAAAAACAATGGTCGTGAATTTCCCGCATGCCTGAGCGGCGCGGGCAAAATATTTTAGAGGGCGGTCTATATGTCAAAACTTAAGGATATGGAATTCCATTCCGAATCGGATTTACGGGAAACCCTGGATGGCGGAACTAAAAAGGGAGGGAGAGGAAAGAAAACGGACCGATTAATGCTTTTCGGGATTATCTTTTTGATTGCGCTGATATGGAGCGTTATGATATTTTATTATGTTTCTTATGTAAATTATTCAAATAAATACTATAATGTTTTAATTAATATAAACCGCAGGTTAAAAAACGACGCATCCAGATTAAACAGAGTTAAAACAAACCTTATTTTTTTTAAAAAAGTAAGCAGAAGTCAAGTGAATGTTTCATATATACTTTATCTTTTATCGATTCGCAGATTCGGCAGGACGTATATAAAATCTTTAACCGTGGACAACGGACGCGTAAAGGTTTCCGTTTTTTCGTCGGAAAGCGGTTTTTTGCGTAGCCTGAACCTTATGAACGATTATGTCCTTTATCTAAATATTTACGGCCTGCGGATGCGTACCGGAAAGTTCAGGATTGTCTCTTTGACTGAGAAGGGAACGAAGAAAAACGACGGCGCAGCGGGCGTTCTCGCAAGCAGTAGATTTAAAGGGATACGTTAGGGTTAAAGACGGGGTTATGGTAGTGTGCCGCCTTAACGAAGAATAACACAATTTCGATGGCTAAGAGATTAGGAAGAAGTTAGGCTCGTATGCCTGAACATAAAGTCCTTGCCGTTTCCAATAACGTTTTCAATCTATAAAATTTCCGTCTTTTAAGTCTTTTATCGCGTTCTGTATAACCGATGCGGAATCCTTTAATCCTTTTATCTCTTTTTCGTCCAGCGGCGGTTTTATTACTTTTTCAATGCCGTCCTTGGAAATAATTGCCGGAACGCCGGTATAAATTCCGCTTATTCCGTAATAGTCTTCAAGATAGACCGATAAAGGCATTATCTGCCTTCTGTCTTTAACGATGGATTCTATGATTTCCGCCATCACTATCGCCGGAGCGAAAATAGTTCCGCCTTTTAAGGCGATTACTTCGGCCGCGCAGGTTCTAGAATATTCGGCGATTTCTTCGAGTTTTTCCTTATCGTAACCAGGAATAGAGCTTAAAGGTATGCTGTTTATGCTAGCAAGCGAGAAAACGGGGGTCATGCTGTCGCCGTGTTCTCCTAGGAACATAATATCGACGTCTTTGGGATTTAAATTAAAATAAGAGCCTATGGCGGAGCGCAGTCTTGTCGTATCGAGCATGGTTCCCATGCCGAAAACTTTTTTTCTTTCGAATCCGGAAACTTTGTAAGCTACATAAGTCATTATATCCACGGGGTTGGAAACGACGAAAAGAATTGCCCTCTTGTTATGCTTGGTTATGTTATTGACTATATCTTTTAATATATGAACGTTTTTTTTATTTAAGTCCAATCTCGATTCGCCGGGTTTTCTGGGAATGCCTGCCGTTATGACGATGATATCGGCATCGGCGACCGAATCGTAATCGGCCGTTTTCACCCTTGTATAACCCGTAAGCGATATTCCGTGGGAAATATCAAGCATTTCACCCCTGGATAGATTATGGTTTATGTCTATTAACGTAATCTCCCTAACGATATCTTTAAGGGTGAGGGTGTATGCAAGAGTCGCACCGAGCCTTCCGGCGCCGATTATGCTAACTTTCATTAAAAATGACCTCCGATTTATTTATTATTTTTTATTTTTAATTATATTTTTATAGTATTGCTTAATAATCTTAATAATATAGTTTATGTCTTTAGTTTATAAAAAAAGTTTTTATTTTGTAAATCGGCCTTATGAATTATATTATATAATCATATAAAAAATCAATTATATTTATTTAATCATATATTTATCTATGCCGCGGCTAAAAAATATTTGCATGCCCAATTTTATTTTTCTATCCCCGTCCTGGAAGGAATATTTTTATCATAATAGTGTTTTATTTCTTTCATTTCGGTAACTAAATCGGCAGCGTCCAGTATTTCTTCAGGTGCGTTTCTTCCCGTCAGTATCAGTTCGATGTCGGTTCTTTTATGCTTTATAAGTTCGATTATCTCTTCGGTCTTAATTATGTCCAAATTAAGGGCGACGTTAATTTCGTCCAGTATCAGTATGTTTATGTCGTTTTCTCCCGCGGATATTTCTTCCGCGAGGATTAAGCCTTTCCTGTTGGCGCATACATCTTTTTCGGAAATTTTATTTTTGTTTACGAAAAACGGCCTGCCAGCCTGATATATTTTAATAAGAGGCGCGCAATTTTCTATCGCGGAGACTTCGCCGGAATATGAGCCGCCCTTTAAAAATTGTATTATAAACGATTTTAAATTATGTCCGCTTGCCCTTAAAGCCTGACCCAGAGCAGCGGTAGTCTTTCCTTTTCCGTTGCCGGTATAAACCTGAACCAAACCTACATCCAAAAATTTTTTAGACGAAATTTCCTTGAACCAGTTGTTATGGACGGAAAGATTTTTATCCATGAAATATCAAAACTTGTCCGTTTAGGGCTTTAATAGTTTCGTTAAAGAGTTTTTTAGCGGCGGAGTAGTTTTCAGGCGAAATTTTATAACCGTTTACCGAAAAATAGGAATTAAAGATAATAATATTATTTTTAATTTTATAACCGGCTTTAAATTGCCCTACGATATTTTGAATTTTTATGCTTTTAGGAATAAAAACAGGTTTGTAATTTTCCGGCACTTTTAAATATACCGTACTTTTTTCCGAAAAGTTATATCCGAACTTCAGATAATATTTTCTGCGGTTCGGAGCCGTTATCTTAGACAGTTCGTTTTTAGTCCTTAAAGGAATCCGAATCAATACCGTATTGCCTTTTTTGCCGGCATATCCTACGGCGGAAAACGAAATTTTCTCTATAAAAGGTTTTGTAAGGCTATTGCCGTTTTTAAAGGAAAATCCGGTAAGTTTTGCCTCCGGCGATATATTCATAACTTCGTTCAGCACCGCGGTCTTTTTTTTTCTTTTAGAGGAGACGGAATATATGTATCTTTTATACATATCGTATGCTCCGGTATAAACAATAACCGACGAAGCCTTAAGAGCGCCGCTATCTGAAACGGAGGCATATTCTTTCGTATATATATTGTTTTTTGACGGCGGATATACCGGAGTCTTAGCGGTTATCCCGATGCCGTTTGCCAGTATCAAAACATTCCTGCCCTGGTCCATAGGGGGAAGGTCGCCGAAAGTGGTAACGTTAGACGTCGTATCGGCAAACAAAAATTTTCCGCTCTTCAGCCGTATAGCGGTTATTTCATGGTCGAAAACAAACGGCGTAGGGATTTCAGGGTTCATATCGGGAATTTCGGACGTCGGAATAAGCACCGGATAGGCTTTAACGCCGATTTGTCTAAGCATGGACGAAAACAGGGTCGCATGGTCCTTGCAGTCGCCGAACCTGTTTTTAAAAATAGTATTGACGTTGCTGGGTTTATAGCCGTCAATGCCGAATTCGTATCCTACGTATCTGATTTTTTTTGCCGCGAAATTATATATTTCTTTTATTTTCTCAGATTTTGTTTTTTTTAAAGAGGCTAATTTATTTATATAAGAACTTAATTCCCTGCCGGGTTTTATTACGTCTTTCGTAAGCCGCTTATACCACGAAGCCACTTTATTCCATGATTTTACCGACGATACCGTCAGATGGGGAATTATAAGAGACCCGCCGGGTCCCATTTTTTCGGGCACTATTTTTTTTCTGTTCCATAGCGTCCATATAAGCGTAGTATTTTTGGCGCCTTTTATAATCTTAGGTTTCCCCTTAAATCCGTATTCGGCATATTTATAATAGGCTCCTTTAGGCACGGTTAATTTATATACCGATTTTTTTAACGGAGAGAGCCCTCCGAAATAGTCTTCCGTAAAAAAATTATTTTTCATATACGGTTTGAGGGTAACGGTTTTATATTTATAATCAATCTTAGAACCTTTGACGAGTCCCGGAAGCCTAACGGTTTTTAACAATTGATTGGAAAAAATAGGCGCTTCGGGATTAAAAGGCGCGGTTACGGTTTTTAAGCCTTTTAGGTCTATATTTATGTGGTTTCCGTTCGGCTGGTATATTTTAATATAATATATTTTTAGTTTCTGGTTTTTTTTAGAAAACGGAAAACTTAAATCGGAATATTTCTTGATGCCCTTTTTATTAAGTATTTTTATTATTTCGCGCTCGACCGTTACGTCTTCAAAATTTTTTTTAATCATTTCGTCGGTATAATCCAGCAAGATTAAGGAAGAAGGACGGGAAGACGGCTTATCCGGTTTTACGAAAGATTCCGCGCCGAACGCGTTGCCGGCCCCATACGCGGATGACGCCGGCGTAAACGGCGGTATAAAAAGCAATATAAACGGCAATATAAAAACCGATATAAATGAAAATAAATTAAATTTTTCAAAAAACTTTTTCATGGATTCTCCGCCGGTTTCATATTTATAAGATATGTAAGATATTTTTAAACCGCATTTTCGTATTTTTTGATTCGGTAAATTTTGGTGCCGGAAGGGGGAATCGAACCCCCACAAGAGTAATCTTACACGGCCCTGAACCGTGCGCGTCTACCAGTTCCGCCATTCCGGCTTAACTTTAAACTTTCTGGAGATGAACTTAATATTATATATTATCTTTTATAATGAAAAAATAATTGCTTAGTGATATTCTATTATTATAATTTATTATTGCTACGATAAAAATATATTAAAAGCAATCGGAGCAATAAATTTTACAATTTATGTCCGGTTTTTATTTTATCATATTTTGAAATAATTGGCATAAAAATAAAATCAAAAAATAAAAGAAAAAACAAAATAAGTGAAAATAATAACGAAGGAAGATATTATATATTTATTTTCGCAAAAGTCCGACGTTCCGCTTTCTTTTGCGGATATCAAGCACGGACTGGATATAACTTCGGCAAAAAGCCTTTCCGACGCCAAGAGAATTTTAGATTCCATGGTCATAAACGGCGACCTGATACTCACGAAAGGCGAAAAATATATTTATCCCCAAAAATTAAATTTGCTCCGCGGAACCGTAGTTACGAAAAAACGAAATTATGCCTTTATAAGCGACGATACCGGCGGGGGGAATGATATTTTCGTGAAGGGCCAGGACCTAGGCGGCGCGATTCCCCGCGATGCCGTCATGTTGCAGATAGTTCCGGACAGCCCTTATTATATAAGAAAAAAACAGCGGGGAAAAATAAAATCCGGGGCAGAGGCAAAGGATTCGAAAGATAAAAAAAACGAAAGCGGCGCAGCCGACAGAAGGGGCAGGGTCATCAGGATATTAAAAAGGAATTTAAAAAATTTTAAAGCCGTGGTCAAGATAGAAAAAAATATTGCCGTTTTAACTCCAGTTTCTCCGGAGTTCGACGATATATTTTACTTCGATATCCATAGATTTAAGGAAAAGGATAAGTTAAAAAACGGCATTATCGTAAATGCCGTTCTACCAGAAACCGAGGATTTGTCTTCAAGAATGGCTACGATAGATAAAATTTTGGGAGATATAGAATCGGAAGGGACGGAAGAAGAAATTATCTTAAATAAATATAACATATATAAAACTTTCGACGAAAAAGTATAATGAACCAATAAATCAAGACAGTAATTTTAAAATCTTACTTCCCTAAATATGAAAATCTGTTAAAATTTTAATATCCGCTGTCGGTTATTAAAAAACTAAAACAATTTAATATTAAAAAGGGG
>JAJYHI010000110.1 GCA_021784835.1 bacterium | reverse complement strand
GAGATGATTAAAATATTTTTTTATTCAAATTTTTATATGCATCCGGTTATAGATAAAGAAGGCAAAATCGTCGGCATAGTTAAATACGATACCGTAAAAAATTTAATGATGACGTCGCCCGATGATTCAAGAACGGCGAAAGATTTAATGGACACATCCAGCCTCCCGAAAATTAGACTGACCGACACATTAGATATAGCCGTGCATAATTTTTTCAGGAAAAATACCGACGAACTTATTGTAATAGACAAAGAAGGAATATATAAAGGTATTTTAAGAAAAAGAGACGTCGTACTTGCCATAGAAGAAGGGCAGAAAACGCCTTCTTCGTCCGCCGGAGCACCAAACGGCAGCTTAAATGTTGCAAATGGCCCTGATTAATTTTAAAATAATAAAAATAAAAATAAGTAGAAAATTATGAAATGCGCCCTTTATTACAGTAATAAAGACATAAGAATTATAGAAAAAGATATTCCTAAAATAAACGACGACGAAGTTCTTTTGAAAGTCGCGGCGAGCGGCATATGCGGCAGCGACGTGATTGAATGGTACAGAAAGGACAAAGTTCCGCTTGTACTGGGACACGAGGTAACCGGCGTTATAGCGGAAGTCGGAAAAAAAGTCAAAAAGTATAAAAAGGGCGACAGAATTTGCGCCGCGCATCATGTCCCCTGTAATACTTGTAAATATTGTCTTAGCGGACACCAAACAGTCTGCGAAACCTTAAGGACTACAAACTTTGACCCAGGCGGATTTTCCGAGTATTTAAGGCTTCCGAAGATAAACGTTGAAAACGGAATATATCTTCTGCCGGATTCCGTCAGTTTCGAAGAAGGAACTTTTACGGAACCTCTTGCGTGCGTCGTAAGGGGACAAAGGCTTGCCGGCGTTAAACCCGCCGATACGGCGATAGTTTTCGGCAGCGGTCTTTCCGGACTGCTTCATATAAGTCTTTTAAGGGCAACCGGCGCAAGCAAAATTATAGCTGTCGATATTAATGAAAAACGGCTTGAATACGCAAAAAAATTTGGAGCGGATTATATTTTTAACGCAAATAATTTCGCTCCCGAAGTTATTAAAGATATTAACGAAGGATTTCTATCGGATATAGTAATTTTATCTACCGGAGCAGATAGCGCTATATTGCAAGGGCTTAAATCCGTAAGGCGGGGCGGAACCGTTTTATTTTTTGGAGCGGCAAACGACGGAGCAAAACTTCCTCTTTCTATAAACGAAATATTCTGGAGAAGCGAAGTTGCTTTGCTAAGTTCTTATGCAGGGTCTATATTAGACCATAAAACTGCCTTAGAACTAATAAGGTCGGGAAGGATTAACGTTAAAGATATGATAACTAACAGATTCCCTATTGAAGACATTGTAAAAGGATTTGAACTTACGGCGCAAGCGCAGGATTCGCTGAAAGTTATAATAAATCCTTAATAACCGCACGCTGTCGGCCTTCGGACGATATCCCTTCCATTTTTTAAGGAGATATGGGCAGGCGTTAGGCTGTCGTAGCGATTATTGGAAAAATATTATATATCGCAAATGCCGCCTTTTTCTTTCTCGAGGTAGCACATTACTATACCTGTAAGATATAAATCGGTAACGTATTCGGAAACCATCCTGTGAGTATTAAAATGAGGCGCAATGGAAGAAACCGCCATTTTCATAATTTTTAAATAATCCGAATAGTTTTTGTAATATAAATCTAATATATTGAATTCTAATTTTCCGTATATATCGTTTAAGTCCTGCAAATCGTCCGAGTAGCTGAGGTCTGTCCATGCCGGTTTTGGACCTATGCTCCACCCGTTTATTCCTTCGATACACGCTTCAAGCCACCAGCCGTCCAATACGCTGAAATTGGGAACGCCGTTTAAAGAAGCTTTCATTCCGCTTGTGCCGGACGCTTCAAGCGGCCTTGTCGGATTATTAAGCCATAAATCCGTTCCTGCAAGTATAATATTAGCTTTATGAATATTGTAATTTTCCAAAAACGCTATTTTTATTTTTTTAGTTTTTGACGAAATATATTTTGCGGTGTCGTGAATAGATTTTATCATTGCAAGCCCGTCGGTATCGGCGGGATGAGTCTTTCCTGCAAAAATGAGCTGAATATTGCCTTTTTTCTCGGCTATATTGATTAATCTGTCAGGATTTGAGATTATGAGATTGTTTCTTTTGTAATGAGTTATCCTCTTAGCCATAGCAATAGTAAAATCTGCAGGTACGAATGAAGAATCGGTTTCGGAATTAATCATTTCTATGAGCGTTTCTTTGCATAATATATGTGCCTGAGCAAAGTCGCCGTCTGGAATGCAAGCCGCCCCTCTCAGCAGATCGGGATCTTCTTCCCACCCTTTAATATACTTGGTGAACAATATTTTGTGATGAGGAGAAGCCCATTTGACGTGATGTATTCCATTCGTTACGTATTTTAATTTATATCCTTCGAATATCTGTTCGGAAACGTACTTATGTTTTCTTGAAACCGCTACCACGTTTTTAGCATTTTTAATAGCAAGCCATGACAGGTTTAATTCATCTTTTTCTTCAAGATTTTCTCTGTAAATGTCGTTAAAAACTTTTTCTCCGCAGTAACCCGAAAGCATTTCCTTTACGTCTTTTATAGGAAATTTGTCGAATGCCGCCGGAATCGGCGTATGGGTCGTAAACACGACCCTTGATTTTACCCTGTTTAAATCGTCAAAATCTTTCATTAGGCCTGCTATTAACAGGGCGGAATGACTCTCGTTTATATGATAAAGAAAAGGCTTATAATTTAGCGCTTTTAACATTTCGTATCCGCCGATTCCAAGAATTATTTCCTGCAAAAGTCTTGTTGAACCGCCTTCAATATAAAGGCGGTCGCATATTTTTCTCGTTTCGGGGTCGTTTTCAGGAGTATCCGGCGTTAAAAAATAAGCATCTATTTCGTTGTCGCCCCTTGTAGATTCAACTACATATTTGTAAGCGGTTATCGTAACGTCTTTGCCCCCGATAGGAATTTTTATTTTTACGTTTGTAGGCAGCATATATTTTTCGATATCCCATTCCTGAAGTGAGTCCATCTGTCCGCCGTCGTTAGACAATTTCTGGCTTATAAAACCGTTTTTCCATAATAAAGTTATACATACAGCCGGAACTTCGAGATCTGCAAAACTTTGCAGCGTATCTCCGGCAAGAATTCCGAGTCCTCCGCTGTAAGTAGGAATTCTGCTGTCCACGCCGCACTCCATAACGAAATACGCTATCATAATATTAACAATGCTCCTTTTTTAAATATTTATTTCATTAATATTATTATAATTAATTTTTTAAATCAATAAATAAAATATCTTAATGTTTTTTAATTTTTATATTTTTTACGCCGATAGCCGCAATTCCGCCGATTATGCAAAGGTAACCGAGAGCGATAAAGACGTCCCCGTAAGCTCCGATTAAAGAAAATTCGCTTATCATATAGTCAAAAATTTTAACAGAATTAGACGGATAAATTATCGTCCTGACGACGGAACTTCCCCTGCTTATTAAATCTCCGCTTAAAAAATTTATTACCCCGTGATATTTGCTGAAATTATAATTTATATCCCTTGCATACTGATTTAAATGGTAAATCTGCCGTACGGCCAACTCTTCCCCGGACCATGCTATTCCAAAAGACGCTCCTATCTGGAATAAAACGTTGTATAGGGCGGAAGCATCCGGAATTTGTTCAAATTTTGCCGAATTTATTACGGTCATCATAACCGGAGCGTTAATAAGTCCTACTCCTATACCTCTTAAAAACTGATTATTTATCAAAAAAGGAATGGATGTATGAAGCGAAATACTGCCGAGCGAAAAATTTGCCGCCGCAAAAATCAGCATGCCCGCAAGCATTAAATATTTCGGCCCGTATTTATCGGAAATTTTTCCGGCTATAGGAGAAGCAATCGCAACCGCTATGGCAAAAGGCGCCATTAAAAAACCCGCATGCATTGCGTTATAATTAAGAATATTTTCTATGAATATAGGCAGAAGAAACATAGTGCTGAAAATACCGCCTGCCCTTATCATATTAACTAAATTTCCGGCGACGAAATTTCTTGTTTTAAAAAGCGAATAATCCATTAAGTGTTTTTTTGAAAAAATTTCGACGACTATAAAAAGTATAAAAGATGCCGCGCTTATAAGTTCGTTAAGTCTTATTACGGAAGAATCCCACTCTAATGTCTGTCCTTCGTTAAGTACGTATAAAAGTGTTCCAAGGCATATAGCTATCAGAAAAAAACCGATAAAATCAAACTTTTTAGCAAAAAGTTTTTCCGGTATATCGTTTTCAAGCAAAATTAAAGTGCCCAGAAAAAGCAGTATTCCTATGGGAACGTTAAAATAAAATATCATCCTCCAGTCGACGTAGTCCACGAAATATCCGCCGATTATAGGGCCGAGAGCGGGAGCTATCATTATGCCTATGGTCCATATTCCCATAGCCATCCCTCTTTCGTTGCTTTTAAAATATTTTGCGATAAGATTTACCGATATCGGAATAAGTCCTGCGCCGCCAACCGCTTGAATTATCCTAAATATTATCATTATTCTGTATGTTGGAGCAAATCCGCAGAACGCCGAACCTATCAAGAAGAAAACTATAGAAAACGCAAACGGAATTTTTAGTCCATATTTTTTGCTTGAAAAACTGGTCAAAAGAATAACTATAGAATAAGTAATAGTGTAAGCTATAATGACCCAGTCTATAGTTATTACGTTAACGCCGAAGTGGGACATCATCTTGGGTAGTGCGACTATAACGATATTTATATCCAATATCGCCATAAAAGATGCCGTAACGGCTATTGAAAGTACCAGCCATTTATAAAGCTTGTGTTCCGATATTTTGTTCATTAATTATTTGTTTGCTTAATTTATACTGGTCAGATTGTTTATTTTTTAAATTATTCTACGAAGTTTTTTAATTTGCCGATATTTTCTATTTCTATTTCAAAAATATCGCCTTTATTTAAACTTCCGACGCCGGAAGGAGTTCCCGTTGAAATTATATCTCCGGGGAAAAGCGTCATAATTCCCGAAATAAATTCAATTAATTCATAAGGATTAAAAATTAAGTTCGAAGTATTAGAGGATTGCTTTAATTCCCCGTTTAAATAGCCTTTAATTTCAAGATTTGAAGGATTTTCTATTTCCGTTTCTATATATGGTCCGATTGGCGCAAAAGTATCGAAGCTTTTAGACCTTGTATATTGAATATCTTTTGCCTGTAAATCTCTTGCGGTTACGTCGTTCAAACAGGTGTATCCGAAAATATAGTCGGCAGCCGCTTCTTTTTTTACGTTTTTTGCAGTTTTTCTTATTACTACAGCCAGTTCGGATTCGTAGTCCACTTTTTTTGAAACCTCCGGTCTTACGATAGTTCCAAGATGAGGTATGATGCTTGAAGTAGGTTTCATAAAAAGCAGGGGCTCGTCTGGCAATTTTTTCTGCATTTCTGCTGCGTGGTCTTTATAATTCAAACCTACCGCTACAATTTTAGTAGGATGAATCGGCGGCAAAAATTCAAGTTCATCTAACTCGTATTGTTTGCCCGTATATTGATACTTTAAATCTTCTTCAAAGTTAAATTTTTCAATAATATTAACAAAAGACCTATCTTTGTCGGTAGAAAGCGTTCCGTAATATTCTCTCATTTCTCCGGTTTTATGCCTGAATCTTCCGAATTCCATTGAGCACCTCCCTATTAAACTTAATAAATTAATATTTTATCGGCATTAGTTTTAATTATACACTATAAGCAAAGATACCGTCAAACTAAACGATATTGGATGTTGCCAGTATTTTTATTGACATTTTGCGGCAAATTATATTAAATAAAATATAAAATTAATTTTTTATTGTAAAAATAAGCCGGAGGCAGAGTTAATATGATACACCTTTCCCTTTTTCATGCCGTAATTTTAGCTATTATTCAGGGGGTTACCGAACTTTTCCCTGTTTCAAGCCTTGCTCACGGCGTTATAATCCCCTCTATTTTAGGATGGAAAATTAACAGGCAGTCGGAAGGATTTTTGCCTTTCCTCGTAGTGCTTCATCTTGGAACCGCGTTAGCGCTCCTTATATACTTTTATAAAGACTGGATTAATTTATTTAAAGGTTTTTTTGCAGGCATAAAAAGCAAAAACCTTAATATAAACGAAGATTCCAAAACTTTATATCTGCTTGCGCTCGCCACTATACCGGCAGGACTCATAGGACTTTTGTTCGTTCATAAACTGAAAAAGCTCTTTGGCATTACGTCCATAGCCGCCGCCTTTCTTATGGTTAACGGCGTCATATTATATCTTGGCGAAAAGCGCAGAAGAAAACAGGGCATAGCAAAGATTTCCGATATGACCGTTACTGCCGCGCTTATCATAGGCGTATTCCAGTCTTTTGCTTTGATTCCGGGCATATCACGCTCGGCTATTACCATGGTTGCCGCTCTTTATCTAGGTTTTAAGCATGAATATGCCGCAAGATTTTCGTTTCTTCTTGCAACTCCTATAATTCTTGCCGCAGGACTTCTTGAAGTGCCTAAAATGCTTAAATTGCATATGTTTAATTTTACCGCAGTTTCTTTAATAAGCGGCTTGGTTGCCGGTATAGCCGCATATTTGAGCGTTTACGCGCTTATGAAATATTTTAACAAATATGAAATTAACGCTCTTTACCCATTTGCTTTCTACTGCATAATTTTCGGCGCTTTCGTTCTTACTTACAGATTAGTTTGATTTTCGGCGTTATTAATCCCCTTTAAAATTGTATTATTTTATGTTTCGATTGTGATATAATATAATTTTTTAATAAATTTTATAATAATAAAGGTTTATGGAAGATTTTTTAAAAGATTTCAAGGATAATATAGGTCTTGAAAAAAATAGTTCCTATAACACCGTGACGGCTTATGTGGCGGACGTCAAGGCTTTTATGAAATACTTGCGCGAAGAAACGTCGGTCGATTCTATAGAAGACGTTACGGAATTCGAGATAAAAGGATATTTAAGCAAAATTTACGGGACATTGAAAAAAACAAGCCTTGCCAGAAAAATAGAATCTATAAAGTCGTATTTTAATTTTTTGGAAAAAAAGCATATAATCAAACAAAATCCCGCTTTTTTATTGGATTTGCCAAAAACGGAAAAAAAACTGCCGTTTTTTTTGACGGCGAAAGAGGCGGATTTTTTATTAAACAATTATTTAGCACTGAAGTTAAAAAAGGATAAGTTAAACGTAATTAAAGGCTATCCTCCGTATGCCTGCGGTTCTGCCCCGATGTCGTTTGCAATGTCTGAGCCGCTAAGATATTTCGAGGCCATCAGGAACGATTTAATTTTAGAATTTTTATACGGCAGCGGATTAAGAGTCAGCGAACTCGTCTCCGTAAAGATGTCCGATATAGAAATTGAAAAAGAAAGCCGTTACGTAAAAATTTTTGGAAAAGGTTCTAAACACAGAATAGTTCCTATTACCGATATTGCCGCCGAAAAAATTAAAGTTTGGGCGCGCTATTTATCGGCTATAGGTTTACCGCCGAAAGAAGGATATATAATTATAAACAAAAAAGGGGAGATGCTAAACAGGAGGACCGTTCACAGAATAGTTAAAGAGTCTATGCTGATAACCGGCCAGTTTAAAAACATTTCTCCGCACGGCTTAAGACATTCTTTTGCTACCAATCTTTTGGATAATGGAGCCGATTTAAGGTCTATTCAGGATATGCTCGGACATTCAAATTTATCGACCACAGAGAAATATACCCATTTAAGTATTAAAAAGCTTATAGACGTTTACAATAAGGCGCACCCGCTTTCCGGAGGTAAAACCAGAACTTGATTGCAGGCGGTACAAATGGGAAGATTAGTTAGCTTCGCCGTATTTAGTAGGTTTCGCCGCAATGAACCGAAGTTAAAACAGGTAATTAAACAGAATTTATTTTTTAATTAAATACGGGAGATATAAATTAATGTATAACGGAAATAACGAAGGAATAAAACTTCTCGGAACTACTATAATCAGCGTAAGACGCAAAGGGAAAGTCGTCGTTGCCGGCGACGGACAGGTTACGCTCGGCAACACCGTTATGAAGCATAACGCAAGAAAAGTCAGGCGGCTTTATAACGATAAAGTAATAGCAGGATTTGCGGGAGCTACCGCAGATGCATTTACGCTGTTTGAAAAAATGGAAGAAAAGCTTTCCAAATATAACGGAAGCGTTAAAAGAGCCAGCGTGGAACTCGCAAAGGACTGGAGAACCGATAAAATATTAAGGCGGCTGGAAGCTATGATGATTGTCGTCGATAAAACCGATTCATTTGTTCTGTCTGGAGCGGGGGACGTTATAGAGCCGGACGAAGACGCGCTTTCTATAGGGTCGGGAGCGCCTTATGCCTTGGCTTGCGCTTTAGGCTTGATTGAAAATACCGATTTAAGCGCAAAGGAGATTGCCGAATTTTCTATGAAAACTGCGGCGCGCATTTGCATATACACAAACGAAAATATAATAATAGAGGAGTTATAACATAGACATGGCAAAAAAAACACAGGCAGGTAAGGGCGGCAAAATTAACGATATTAACGGTAAAGATGAGTCTAATGCATTGTTAAAAATAGATTTTCTTACGCCTAAAGAAATAATTGAAGAGCTTAATAAATACGTAATTGGGCAGGATAAAGCAAAAAAATCCGTCGCTATAGCCTTAAGGACGCGTTTCAGAAGAAATAACGTTTCCGATGAAATAAGGGATGATATAGTTCCTAAAAATATTTTGCTCATAGGTCCTACAGGCGTCGGTAAAACAGAAATAGCAAGGCGCATAGCCAAACTTTCCGATTCTCCTTTTATAAAAGTCGAAGCTTCTAAATTCACGGAAGTGGGATATATGGGCAGGGACGTCGAATCTATGGTCAGGGATCTTGTAGAGACCGCGTTTATAAACGAAAAAGCTAAAGAAACAGAGCAGGTTATAGATAAAGCTAAACAAAATGCAGAAGAACTTCTTCTGGATATTTTAATTCCGCGTCCCCCTCAAGCGGTTAAAAAGAACGGCGCGGTAAAAGCAGGCATAAAAGACGAATCCGATAAGGACAGCTATTATAATACAAGAGAAAAGTTCAGAAAAATGTTTTTAGAAGGAAAATTAAACGACAGATTTGTGGAAATGGAAGTTAAGTCTTCGAATAAGTCGCCTATTCCCGTTATAGAAATATTTTCTCAATCGGGAATGGACGATATAGGGCAGGATTTTAAGGATATTTTTTCTAATATTTTTCCAAAACAGAAAAAATTAGAAAAAGTCAGGGTTTCGGAGGCTTTTGACATATTGGTACGTGAAGAAAGCGAAAGGCTGGTAGATAACGATAAAGTCATAAAGAATGCTATTCAAAGGGTTGAAAATTCAGGCTTGATATTCATAGACGAGATAGACAAGATTGCTTCGAGGGAAAAATCATACGGTCCGGACGTTTCGAGAGAAGGCGTTCAGAGAGATTTACTGCCTATTATCGAAGGTTCGAACGTAATGACTAAATACGGCATAGTAAAAACAGACCATATTTTGTTTATCGCCGCAGGCGCTTTTCACGTTTCCAAGCCTTCCGATTTAATTCCGGAGCTTCAAGGCAGGTTTCCTATCAGAGTAGAGATGGATTCTTTGTCTAAAAAAGAGTTTGTCCGTATATTAACGGAGCCTAAAGGCGCTTTAATTAAACAGTATATAGAACTTCTTAAAACCGAAAACGTCGTTTTAAACTTCGTTGAAGACGGCATAGAAAGAATTGCCGAAATTGCCGAAGAAGTTAATCTTAAAACGGAAAATATCGGAGCTAGAAGACTGCACACAATACTTGAAAAAATTATGGAAGACGTATCTTTTGAAGCTCCGTACGGGAAGGCAAAAAAAGTTTTGATAAATAAAGAATACATAGACGAAAGATTGAAAGAAATAATTAAAGACGAAGATCTTTCAAGATATATTCTTTAAAATAAATTTAAGCAAAAATAAAAAATATAATATAAATAAAATGGAAGAATATATTAAAAAAGCGAAGGTTTTGCTTGAAGCCCTGCCGTATATACAGGAGTTTGCCGGCAAAACTTTCGTGATAAAATTCGGAGGCTCGATATCCGTAGATGCCGGTTTAAAAGAAAGCTTCATTAAGGACGTTATACTTCTAAAACTTATCGGAATAAATATTATTATTATTCACGGCGGAGGAAAAGAAATCGACGTTCTTTTAAAAAAGCTTGATATAAAGGCAAATTTTTTTGACGGCTACCGCATTACGGACGAAAATACTATGGAAGTAGTCGAGATGGTATTGTCGGGAAAAATAAACAAAGACCTTGTAGCTTTAATAAATAAATTCGGCGGACGCGCCTGCGGTTTATCCGGAAAAGACGGAAATCTTATTGTAGCGGAAAAAATAAATTCGGGCAGCGTAGATTTAGGTTTCGTAGGAGAGGTTAAAAAAGTCGATAAAAAGATTTTACTAACCTTAGATCCGTCGTTTATTCCGGTCATAGCTCCCGTAAGTATGGACAAGGAGGGTAGAACCCTTAATATTAACGCCGACCTTGTAGCTTCTGCCGTCGCAGGCGAACTTGAAGCAGAAAAGCTTATATTTTTATCAGATCAGGACGGGCTTTTAGATTCTAATGGAGAACTGATTTCGTCCGTTACGACTGTTGAAATTAAAAAATTGATTAAAGATGGCGTAATTTACGGAGGAATGATACCTAAGGCAAATTCCTGCGCCGACGCCGTAAAACATGGAGTTAAAAAAGTGCATATGATAAACGGTTCCACGCCTCACGCTATTTTGCTTGAAATATTTACTAAAAAGGGGATAGGAACGCAAATTTATAATTAATATAAACAGATTTCGTCTAAGCGCATTAAAAATATAAAAGGTGAAATAATGGATACTAAAGAACTAACGAAAAAATTTATAATGAATACATACGGCAGATTCGATTTGACTTTAGTCAAAGGAGAAGACTGCTTCCTATACGACGAAAACGGAAAAAAATACTTAGATTTTGCCTCGGGAATTGCGGTAAATAATTTAGGATACGGCAATAAAGCGGTAGAAAACGCCGTTGTAAATCAGGTAAAAAAACTGATACACACGTCAAACTATTTTTATACCGAACCGCAGGCTAAGCTTGCAGAAAAATTATGCGTAAATTCGTTTGCGGATAAAGTTTTTTTCTGCAACAGCGGAGCGGAAAGCGTAGAAGGAGCAATAAAATTAGCAAGAATTTATGCGGGTAAATTTTCCAAAAGAGGATATAAAGTAATAGCTATGCAAAATTCTTTTCACGGCAGAACTTTCGGCGCGCTTTCGGCTACCGGTCAAGATAAATATCATAGCGGTTTCGAGCCCCTTTTAAACGGTTTCGAGCACGTTAAATTTAACGACATAGAATCTATAGAAAAACTGATAAACGGCGAAAACGGCAAAG
The DNA here is from genome assembly GCA_021784835.1 of bacterium. The sequence goes on along the minus strand of JAJYHI010000110.1, from coordinate 22,140 downwards.
ATTATTGCGCAGTAATATTGGAGCCTGTTCAGGGCGAAGGGGGAGTCAATATATCGGACAAAGAATATATGAAAGCATTAAGAAATTTGACGGCGCAAAACGATATATCTTTAATTTTCGACGAAGTGCAGGCGGGACTTGGAAGGACTGGGAAACTTTTTGCTTATATGAATTACGACGTCGAACCGGATATAATGACCCTTGCAAAGCCTTTGGCTGGAGGATTGCCTATTGGCGCAGTGCTTGCAAACGAAAAGACGGCTAAAGCTTTTGAACCCGGTAACCATGCTACTACTTTCGGAGGCGGACCGTTGGTAACAGCTGCTGCAAACGCTTTCTTCGACGAAATAACTAATGCGGGGTTTTTAGACGAAGTTTTAAATACCGGAGTGTACGTCAAAGAAGCGCTTGACGGTTTAAAATCAAAATTTTCCGGTTTGATTAAAGAGGTAAGGTCTATAGGTTTAATAAGCGCGATAGAGTTTTATTCCATCAAATCTAAAGATATAGCAGTGAAATTAATAGACGAAGGTTTTTTGACTACTACTGTCCAGGATACGGTGCTAAGACTTACTCCACCGTTGATTATCAAAAAAAACCACATAAATCTATTAATGGATGCCATAGTTAAAATTCTTGAGGGTTATAAATAATAAAAAAAGAATGAGGGCGCTCTTAAAGGCGGACGGTTAATTAAAATTATGAAATCGGCAAAAAATTTTTTATCTGTATATGATTTTTCCAAGGACGAAATATGCGATGTTCTTTTAATGGCTGAAGTTTTAAAAACGGAAAGAGGCAAAAAAAATTCATGCCTCGAAGGCAGAAAAATTGGAATGATATTCGAGAAGTCTTCTACGAGGACTAGAGTATCTTTTGAGGTCGGCATAGTCGAGCTTTGCGGGCATCCTATTTTTATGTCGTCAAGAGATCTTCAGCTGGGGCGGGGAGAACCGGTTAAAGATACCGCAAGGGTGTTAAGCAGATATTTAGACGGCATAGTAATAAGGACGTTCGAACAGGAAAGAATAGAAACTTTTGCGAAATATTTCGAGAAACCGGTAATAAACGGACTTACCGATTTGTATCATCCGGCGCAGATATTAACCGATATATTTACCGTTTACGAAATAAAAAAAAGAAATTTAAAAATAGAAGGCAGTTCTGTATTCGACGTAGAAAGTATTATAAAAAACTTGAAAATAGTTTATTTCGGCGATGCGAACAATATGGCAAATTCATGGGTCAGTCTTCAGGCCATGCTCGGCTTCGAACTTGTTTTAGCTATGCCGGAAGGATTTGAAATAAATTCGGAAGTCAAAAAAGAATCCGAAAAAAAGGGCGGCAAATTTACCGTTATAAACGATAAAATATATGCGGCAAAAAATGCCGACGTTATTACTACCGATGTTTTTATAAGTATGGGACAGGACGAAGAAAAAGAAAAAATAGATAAATTAAAGCCTTTTATAATAGACGATAACGTAGTAAAAAATGCAAAAAAAGACGTTGTTTTTTTGCACTGCCTACCCGTTCATAGAAACGAAGAAGTTACCGAAGAGGTGTTTGAAAAGTTTGCGCCTATCGTCTTCGAGGAAGCGGAAAACAGGTTGCATGTTCAGAAAGCTATTATGGAAAAAATTTTCGTAGGAGGATAATATTTTATTATGGCTCAGTTAAAAAAGAAAAGCAAAAGTGCAATCAAAAACAACGGTAAAGACAAAATAGTCCTTGCTTATTCTGGAGGTCTGGATACTTCCGTAATTTTAAAATGGCTGATAAATACTTATAAAGCAGAGGTTATTGCTTATTGCTGCGACGTAGGACAGAAAGAAGACCTTGCGGCGGTTAAAGAAAAAGCTTTAAAAACCGGAGCTTCGGAAGCTATAGTCGAAGACATGAAAGAAGAATTTGCCGAAAATTATATATTTCCTATGCTCAGGGGAAACGCTCTTTACGAAGGCGCTTATTTGCTCGGTACGTCTATCGCAAGACCTTTGATAGCAAAAAGGCAGATAGAAATTGCTGCTCAAAAAGGCGCTAAGTACGTCGCTCACGGCGCTACAGGCAAAGGCAACGATCAGGTAAGGTTCGAACTTGCATATGCCGCCGTTAATCCGGAAATAAAAGTTATAGCGCCATGGAGAGAGTGGGATATAGTTTCCAGGGCAGAACTTATTAAATACGCTAAGAATAACGGTATTTCCGTTCCTGTAACCAAGTCGAAACCTTATTCCAGCGATAAAAATCTATTTCATATAAGTTACGAAGGGGGAATTTTAGAAGACTTAGAAAACGCTCCCGAAGAATCTATGTTTGAAATAACGGTATCTCCCGAAAAAGCTTCTATCAAGCCCGAAAAAATAGAAATTGAATATAAAAACGGGAATCCGATAGCTTTAAATAAAAAGAAGATGAATCCTTTCAATATCGTCGATGCGCTGAATTTAATAGCCGGCAGAAACGCTATAGGCAGGGCGGATATTGTAGAAACGAGAATTACGGGAATGAAATCAAGGGGCGTTTACGAAACTCCTGCCGGAACTGTTTTAAGTTTTGCGCACAGGATTATGGAATCTATTACTTTGACCGGAGAGGAAATAGAACTCAAGAACAGCCTTGTCCCGCAATATTCAAAGCTGATATACGAAGGCAACTGGTTCAGCCCCGAATTAAAAGCCGTTCAATCGCTTATCGATTCTACTCAAACCTCGGTTAACGGGACAATAGGCTTAGAACTATATAAGGGAAACATTAAAGTTTTATATAGAAAATCAAAAAACAGCCTTTATTCCCAAAATATCGTTACCTTCGAGGACGATAAAGGCTCTTATTCCCAGAACGACGCAACCGGCTTCATCCACTTAAAATCTTTGCGCTATAAATTAATGTAGTACTGGAATTCAATTCCGGTACTGCCACAAAATGGAAATGAAAAATAAAAATAAAACCGAAAAAACCGGTCTCCTTAAACATAATAACTTCGTAAGGGGGCGTTTTATAGAGGATATATCGGAAATTACCGCTGATTTCACGGCATCGCTGGATATAGATAAAAAGCTTGCCGATTTTGACATAGACGGCAGTATCGCTCATTTGTACGCGCTGAAAAAAGCCGGCATAGTTACCGAAAAAGAAAAAAAAGATATAGAAAAAGCTCTTTTAAGAATTAAAAGGGAAATTAAAAGCGGCGAATTAACCCTTAATAAAAAATATGAAGATATTCATATGAATATAGAAAGGAGGCTTATTGAGCTGCTGCCTTCTTCAGGACCGAAACTGCATACCGGAAGGTCAAGAAACGATCAGGTATCTGTCGATTTCAGGCTTTACGTAAAAAATGAAATTAAGAAAATCGCGGAGGCGTTAATAGCTTTAAGAGAAGAACTTGTTTCTTCCGCCGCTTCAAATATAGAAACCGTAATTCCAGGTTATACCCACTTTCAGCATGCACAGCCGGTATCGCTGGCGCATCATTTGTCCGCTTACTACGAAATGTTTACGAGAGATTTTAAAAAATTAACTTCGGCTTACGAAACCGCCGACGTTTTAACTTTAGGAAGCGGCGCGCTTGCAGGCGTCGATTTTGATATCGACAGGTCTCTCGAAGCGGAAATTTTAGGATTCGGAAAAGTTTCCAGAAACAGTATGGACGGGGTTTCCGACAGGGATTTCGCGATAGAATTTAATTTTTCCCTTTCTATGATAGCTATGCATCTTTCCAGATTTTGCGAAGAACTTATCATATGGAACAGTTTTGAATTCGGTTTTATAAAATTAAAAGACGAATTTACGACCGGTTCAAGCATTATGCCGCAGAAAAAAAATCCGGACGTTCTCGAATTGATCAGGGGTAAAACAGGAGGAGTAATATCCAATCTTATTTCGCTTTTCATTATGATGAAATCTTTACCTCTTGCTTACAACAGGGATATGCAGGAAGACAAAAAACCGGTAATGGAAAGCGCTTTGACGGTTTTCGATTCGCTTTCGATATTTAAAGAAATAATAAAAACCGTGGAATTTAATAAAGACGTTATGTCGAAAGGGCTTAAAAACGATACTATTTATGCCACCGATATGGCGACGTATTTCGTTAAAAAAGGCTTGCCTTTCAGAAAATCGCACGAAGCTGTCGGCAAAATAGTGAATTACGCGGAAAATAAAGGCAAAAAACTTTCCGAGTTATCTCTGAAAGAATATAAAAATATTATAGATATTGCAGATAAAGATATATTTAACGTTTTTAATCCCGAAACATCGGTAAATTCTAAAAAAACGATTGGTGGAACCGCATTTAAACAAATAAAAAATATTTTAAAAGATTATGAAAAAGAGATCAAAAACGATAAGCTATTTTTATTTTCTCTTAAATAAAAAAAGAAATTTTGTTTTTTCAATACTTTATGTTTTATTGGCCGCAATATCTTTTTTATTATTGCCTGGATGCGCTAAAACGGGCTATCCCCAGCCTCCTAAAATCGTTCCGCCGCATTCTCCGGTTATATTGAAAGCCGAAAAAAATAAAAAAACAGTTCGCATAGTTTATCGCTATGTTTACGATTTAGATAAAATTAAAGGTTTTTTAATTTATCGCAGTTATTATAAAAATAAAAAAAACGCGGTTAAGTTGCAGTGTAATTCATCAAAACCTTTTGCTTTTCAAAATTTAAATTTTAAAAAAAGATTTAGCTTGCAAAATAATAAATTTTTTTATAATGTAAATAGTAAAGTTTTAAGAAACGGCTATTATGTTTTCTGCATAAAAAGCGTGGGTAATTTCAATATTAAATCGGATTTTTCTAATTATAAAATCATATTTATTAAAATTAATTAATATGTTATTATAAAAAATAAATTTTATTCGAGGTAAGATGCTATGACCATGCAAATTAAGAAAGATAAACTTAATAAGGCCTTTTTTTTATTAAGCATAATTATTATAGTAATTCTTGCATTTCTGCTTTTACAGAAGAGGTTTGGCCTTTATTTTAAAAAGGCTCCGTTTTCGCTAAAGCTGGTAAGGGTTATCGGAGCGGGATATCGCCTTAAAGGTCCGGCCGGCGTTGCATTCGGCAAAAGAAATAATATTTACGTCGTCGATTCGGGTAATTCAAGGATTTTGAAGTTTAACATTAGAGGTCGTTATATTAGGCAGTGGGGAATAGAAGGTAAAACTACCGGCGAGTTTATGATTCCGCTTTTTGCGGCTGCACATGGCAATCCTGAAAGAGTTTACGTAGTAGATTCCGGCAATTCAAGAATACAGGTTTTTAAACCTAACGGATATTTCGTATCTGAATTCGGCATATCTAAAAATCAAAAAAGAATGCTTATACAGCCTACCTGCGTCGCATTTTCCGACGGCAAAATATATGTCGCAAACTCCGGAGCCGACGATATTGCGGTTTATTCAAAAAACGGCAATTTTTATGAAAGCATAGGGAATTCTTTAATTAAAAGCAATGAAGGAAACGCTCTTTCGGCAAAAATAAACGGAAGCCAAAAAAGCGGAAGCGAAAGTACAGAGAAAAAAAGTAAAAAAGGCAAAAAAAATAAAAAAAATTCAAATTCTTCAAATATTTCAGGCAAAAGCGCAGTTAAAAACTTAACTGTTGCGTTTAAACTTAAAAAACCCGTAAGCATTACCTTTTCTAAAAAATATATTTACGTTTCCGATTACGGTCTTTCAAAGATACTTGTTTTTAACAGGCAGTTCGATTATATAGGCGCCATAGGAATAAAAGGACAGTCGGGGCATAGGCTTTATCATCCGGTCGGCATAGTTTATAAACACGGTTACCTTTACGTCGCTAATTACGGCAGAAGCATTTTAACCGTATTTAAATTAGCCGACGGTTATAACGTTATAAAAGCCTACAATTTTGGAACTCCCGGGATCGGCAAAAATAATTTTAATCATGAATCTAATATATCTATGTCTTTAAGCGGAAAATACATTGCTATTGCCGACACTAACAACAACAGGGTATTGATATACCGTATAATCGGCAGTTGATTAAATGAAAACCAAGGTTGCAATTATAGGCTCAGGTCCAGCCGGCTCTTCGGCCGCGATAGCTTTATCCAAAAAAGGAATACCCAATATCTTAATAGACAAACGAAGAACTATAGGATTGCCTGTGCAGTGCGCCGAGTTTGTTTCTTCCGGCATAAGTTCCTACGTCGATATGAATTCATTGCTTTCCGCCGTAAACCAAAAAATACAATATATTTACATTAATGCAGGAAATAAAACTTATAAACACGCCGGCAGCGGCTATATTTTAAACAGGGATATTTTCGATTTAAATCTGTCGGAGAAAGCCGTGCAATTAGGTTCAAAATTGTTTGCGGGTTCAAGGGTTTATAAGATAGACAGACAAAAAAACTGTATAGAAGTGCTCGATGTTTTAGAAAAAATAGTATATGAAATTTATTATGATTACTTAATAATAGCGGCAGGTCCAAACAATATTTTTAAATCTTATAATTCCCATGGAGAATCTTATATTTATGCGCTGCAGATAAAAACGGAACTTTTAAGAAAATTAGATTCGGTGTTCTGTTATTTTAGGAATTATATACCTTACGGCTACGGCTGGATTTTTCCTAAAGTCAATTATGCAAATGTGGGCATCGGCGTTGAAAAGCCTGTTTCCGATGTTAATCTTTCAGCTTGTTTAAAAAAGTTTGCCGATGAATTAAAAAGCGAAGGGCTTATAGGAAGCGAAGTTATAGAAAAAACATCCGGATTAGTTCCCGTATCGGGACTGAACGATTTAATCTCTGGCAATATAGTTTTTTGCGGAGACGCCGCCGGTTTGACTCACCCGGTTACCGGAGCCGGCATTTTAAATGCAATAATATCCGGAAGTTTAGCGGGGGATTATGCGGCGGACAGCGTTAAGGCATCTAAAAATTTTTTAAACGATTATAAGGAAGAAATAGAGTCAATTTTTAAAAAGTCTTTTTTAACCGCTTGTGAAAAAAGGTATCGATTATATCCTTTAATGAACGACGAATACGGCATAAGCAAAAATATTAAGCTCCTATGGCCTTCTTTTGAAGAATATTACGTTTAAACGTTAAACCGCCCGATAAACCTTGTTTTATATCTCATAAAGAGTTAAAATTAATAAATCGGCAAATTTTTTACTAAGAAAATATAAATATCTTAGACATGATATGCGCTAAGGAAAATATTAATAATAGCTTATAAATAATGTATAAATGCAAAAACTGCGGCGCCGTTTCTTTAAAATGGGTAGGTAGATGCCCTGAATGCCATAGTTTTAATACTATGGAAGAAGTTATAGCGGGTGAAAATAAGCCTAAGATTGTAAAGTTTAAAAAAACTCCTCCATCTGTTTCGCCTGCCACGGTTTTAGACTGGCAAAATTTCCAAAATGTAGCAAGAATAACAACAGGAATAAAAGAATTCGATTTATCGGTCGGTTCGGGGCTGGTAGCCGGACAGAGCATTCTTATAGGCGGAGAACCCGGAATAGGAAAATCTACGCTTATGCTTCAAGTTGCCGAAAAAATTTCCCTGTCCGGGCTTAATACTTTATATATTTCCACGGAAGAATCGTTAAACCAGATTATTTTAAGAGCAAAAAGATTAAAAATAGATTCTAAATCCCTTTTTTTTCAAGCGCTTAACGATATTAACGAGATTTTATATTCTATAGAAAACGGAAATTACGGTTTTGTAATAATAGATTCGATTCAGCGCATAACTATTCCTCAGTCCGATTCTGCTTATGGTAGCGTCAACGGATTGAGGGAAATAGCCCATGAGATTACGTCGCTGTGTCTGAAAAAAAATTGCGGAGTTTTTCTTGTATGCCATGTTACTAAAGAAGGGGGGTTTGCCGGACCAAAAACGTTAGAACATATAGTGGATACGGTTCTGTATTTTGATTCAAGTAAAAGAGATTCATATAGGATTTTAAGATGTTATAAAAACAGGTTCGGTTCTACGGACGAAGTAGGAATATATGAAATGTCGGAAAACGGGTTAAAAGTGGTTAAAAATCCGTCGGCTTATTTTACTTCCGAAAGACAGCCGGATTCGCCGGGTTCGGTTGTAGTGCCGTGCTTAGAAGGAACGAGGGCGATGCTGGTCGAAGTGCAGGCTCTTGTAGTTCCGTCTTATATGCCCGTTCCTAAAAGAGTTTGTCTAGGCATAGATTCCGGCAGAGTTTCTATTATTTCCGCCGTACTTGAAAAAAAAGAAGGAATAAAACTTTCATCAAAAGAAATTTACGTTAAAATATTCGGAGGCATAAACGTTCAAGAGCCTGCCGTCGATTTGCCGGTAGCTCTTTCGATAACTTCAAGCTACTTGGAAAAACCGCTTCCTCCAAATTTTATAGCCTTTGGGGAGGTAGGATTGACGGGGGAAGTCAGGGGCGTCGGCAATCCCTCTGCAAGGATAAAAGAGGCGTTAAATATGGGTTTTTCCGATGTTTTGCTTCCTCAATCCAACGTTAAAGACGTAAAAGACGTTAAGGGCATTTCCGCCGTAAATCTTCATCCTTTAACAAAATTAAAAAAAATTATTGAATATTTAGTCTAACTGAAATAAAATAAACGTCAGGCAGTTAATAAAATAATTAATTAAAAAATAAAAAAGAGAATCTATTTTGCAAAATATTTCTTTCGATTATATAGAAAACGAATTAGAAAAAGTAGAAGAGCAGTTCGAAAAACATCTTATAACGGAAACGCCTTTAATACATAAGGTTGCCGAATATGTCATTTCAAGCGGAGGGAAAAGAATACGTCCTATACTTCTTATCGTAGCTTCAAAATTATGCGGTTACGACGGGAACGACCATATTTCGCTTGCGGCCGTAATAGAATTTATTCATACGGCTACCTTGCTTCACGACGACGTCGTAGATAATGCTCCATTAAGAAGGGGTAAGGCATCCGCGAATACAATTTTTGGAAACGAAGCCGCCGTTCTTGTAGGAGATTATTTATTTGCCAAATCTTTTAAAGTCTTGTCGGATATTAATAATATAAAAGTTATAAAGTCTTATTCCGACGCTACTACCCTTATGGCGGAGGGAGAAGTAAAAGAATTAGTTAAAACTGCGGATATAAAAACCGGCGAAAAAGATTATTTAGATATAATTATTAAAAAAACCGCCGTTCTTTTTGCATGTGCTTCCGAAGTCGGCGCCATAATTGCCGGCAAAGAAGAAAAATGTGCAAAAAAACTTTACGATTACGGCTTGAATATAGGAATTGCTTTTCAGCTTATGGACGATGCGTTAGACTATATTTCGGATAAAGAGTTCGGTAAATTTATAGGAAACGATTTAAAAGAAGGGAAACTCACGCTTCCGCTGATACATGCTATAGAAAGGGCAAGTCAAGACGAAAAAGAAGTTATCACTAATATAATTTATAAAAAAAGGCTGGCATCCAAGGATCTTAGAACGGTTTTGTCGTTGGTTAAAAGTTACGGTTCTATCGACTATACTATATCGAAGGCAAAAGATGCGATAAAAAAAGCAAAAAAGAATCTTGATATATTTCCGGACTCAAAGTATAAAAACAGTTTAATAGATATTGCAGATTATATAATAGACAGGAAATTATAACTTATGAACGATTTTATTTTTAAAGAAAACCAACTTTATTGCGAAAACGTGCCCGTTAAGGAAATTGCCGACAACGTCGGAACGCCGTTTTATCTATATTCGCTGGCTACTTTAAGAAGGCATTTTAACGTTTTCGACGAAAGTTCCAGAGTTTTAAATTCATTAGTATGCTACAGCGTTAAAGCTAATTCAAACATCGCTATACTTAATTTTTTATTTAAAATGGGCTGGGGCGCGGATATAGTTTCCGGAGGAGAACTTTTCAGGGCAATTAAAGCTGGAGTAGATACGGGAAAAGTTGTATATTCCGGGGTAGGAAAGACTGAAGCCGAAATAGAATATGCGATCAAATCTAATATCCTTATGTTTAACGTGGAATCACTGCCCGAAGTTTTTCTTATCGATAAAGTAGCCGGCAGGTTAAATACGAAAGCAAGAATATCTTTCAGGATAAACCCGAACGTCGATCCTAAAACGCATCCTTATATATCTACCGGCCTTAAGAAAAATAAATTCGGCATAAGCATAAAACATGCTGTTTCGGCGTATGAAACGGCAAAGGAATTGAAAAATATAGACGTAGTAGGGCTTGACTGCCATATAGGTTCGCAGTTGACAGAAATATCCCCGTTTAATGATGCCGTAGAAATAATAAAGGAACTTCTCGACAGAATTACCGCTAAAGGTTTCGATATTAAATATCTGGATCTTGGAGGCGGACTCGGTATAACTTACGAAAATGAAATGCCGCCTCATCCTTCCACTTATATGAATTCTATTAAAAATATATTAAAAAGTTACGACGGAAAGGTTATTTTCGAACCGGGCAGATTAATAGTCGGAAACGGCGGAATATTTGTCGCTAAAGTTACATACGTCAAAGATACCGGAAGTAAAAACTTTATAATAACCGACGGGGGAATGAACGATTTAATCAGGCCGGCTCTATATGAGGCGTATCATGAAATAGTGCCGGTTATAAAAAAAGAAGGGCCTAAAATTAAAGCAGATATAGTAGGTCCTATTTGCGAATCCGCCGATTTTTTCGGAAAAGACAGAGTTTTAAATTCGGTTTCGGATGGAGATTTAATTGCGGTATTCAGCGCAGGCGCTTATGGTTTTTCGATGTCTTCCAACTATAACTCAAGGCCAAGGGCTACAGAAGTACTCGTCGATAAAGATAATTTTTATGTAATTAGAAATCGCGAAACCTATGAGGATTTAATAGATAAAGAAATTATACCGGAAAACATAAAATAATCAGATATTGCTTTGTACATAGCCATTAGTCATTGCGAGCCTCAGCGAAGCGATATTTTTTAACAAATAAATAAAAAAGGAGTTTTAAATATGTTTAAAGGAGTTTTCACGGCAATAGTAACGCCTTTTAAAGGCGGCAAAATAGACGAAAAAGCGCTTAGAAAACTGATAGAATTTCAGATAGAAAACGGAGCGGCGGGAATTGTTGCGTGCGGAAGCACCGGCGAATCGGCTACGCTTTCGTTTGAAGAGCATATAGACGTTATTAGGATTGCTGCCGAAGCGGCTGAAGGCAAAATTAAAGTTATAGCCGGAACCGGTTCTAATAATACGGTAGAAGCCGTTCATCTTGCAAAAGCTGCAGAAAAGTTTAAAATAGACGGACATTTGCAAATTACTCCTTATTATAATAAACCTACGCAGGAGGGGCTTTTCCTTCACTTTAAAACGGTAGCCGCCAGTTGTTCCAAACCTGTAATTCTTTATAACGTTCCTACCAGAACGGCGGTCAATATTCTTCCCGAAACGGTATTGAGGCTTGCAGAAATTGACAATATAACAGGAATTAAAGAAGCAAGCGGTTCTTTGGAGCAGGCAACGGCTATTTTGAGAAAAGCGCCTGAGAAATTTTGCGTTTTATCCGGCGATGATGCGCTTACCCTTCCGATAATTGCCGTAGGCGGCGGCGGCGTTATCTCGACGGTTTCAAACATTGTGCCTAAAGATATGTCTCTTATGACGGATTATGCGTTAAAAGGAGACCTTAAGTCTGCAAGGAGGCTTAATTTTAAACTACTTCCGCTTATTCATGCAATGTTTATAGAAACTAATCCTATACCGGTAAAAAAAGCTTTAAACATAATGGGATTTATTGAAAATGAAATAAGGCTGCCTTTATCGGAAGCATCCGGCGGCAGTATAGATAAAATAAAAACAGCCTTAAAAGAATACGGGATACTGCAATAATGGAAAAAAAGGGTATATTAGTTTGCGGGAGCAAAGGGAGAATGGGGAATGCTATAATCTCCGTTCTTTCCGATTATCCGGATTTATTATTTATAGGCGGCATAGATTCAAATTATGCCGAAGATGAAACAACAGTTTCGCCTCTTAAAGATTTAACCGAATTAGAAATCAATAAAGTTTCGGCAGGAAAATTTTTAACTTTAAAAGAAGCTCTTCATTTAACCGCCGCAATTAAGAAAAAAGTCGTTATAGATTTCACGTCTAAAAGCGCATCATTGATACATGCGGAAGAGGCGGCGCTTTATAATGTTCCTATCGTTATCGGTTCTACCGGATTTTCGGAAAACGATTTAAAAACGGTAGAAGATTACGGAAAACGTATTCCTATTGTTTTGTCCGGCAATATGAGCTTAGGAATTAACGTTTTAATGAATATCGTTTATGATGCGTCAAAATATCTTGGAATAAATTACGATTGTGAAATAATAGAAATGCACCATAAAAAGAAAAAAGACGCTCCAAGCGGAACTGCTAAAATGCTTGCGGAATCGATAGCTAAACAGAGGCATATTGATCTTGCGGAAAAAGCAGTTTACGGCAGGTGTGGAGACGTAGGAGAAAGAAAAAAAGACGAAATAGGCATATTTTCGGTAAGAGCCGGAGATATAATAGGAGAACACAAGGTAATATTTGCCGGAAACGAAGAAATAATAGAAATTACGCATAAGGCAGTATCCAGAAATAATTTTGCGCGCGGCGCAATTAAAGCGGCTGTATGGCTTAGCGATAAAAACAAAGGATTTTACGATATGAGAGACGTTTTGGGGTTGAACAAATATGAATAAGACAAAGTATATATTTATAACGGGCGGTGTCGTTTCAAGTCTTGGGAAAGGCATTGCGGCTTCATCCATAGGAGCTCTTCTTGAAGCAAGGGGGCTTAATATAACAATGCAGAAGCTTGACCCATATATAAACGTAGATCCGGGAACTATGAATCCTTTTCAGCACGGAGAGGTTTTTGTTACCGACGACGGAGCCGAAACCGACCTTGATCTCGGCCATTACGAAAGATTTACGTCGCTTTCTCTTACAAAAAAGAACAACTTAACAAGCGGACAGGTTTACGATGCCGTTATCAGCAACGAAAGAAAAGGAGCTTATCTCGGCAAAACCGTTCAAGTAATTCCGCATATAACAGACGAAATAAAAAAAAGAATAATCGAAGCTTCCGAAGGCAAAGACGTTGCGATTATAGAAATAGGCGGAACGGTAGGCGACATAGAAAGCCTTCCTTTTCTTGAGGCTATAAGACAGTTTAAATTAGACAAAGGCAAAGACGACGTTCTTTATATTCATCTAACGCTAGTTCCGTTTATAAAAACGGCAGACGAGCTTAAAACAAAGCCGACCCAGCATTCCGTTAAAGAATTGAGGGCTATAGGCATAGAACCTTCGATTATAATATGCAGGGCGGACAGAGTTTTGCCGCAGGATATAAGGGAAAAAATAGCTCTTTTCTGCAACGTCGAAGCAGATGCGGTTATTACCGCTAAAGACGAAGAGAGCATTTACGACGTTCCGCTTTCCCTTCACGAAGAAAAACTCGATTCAAAAATAATAGAATACTTGAATATATGGGCTAAATCTCCGGATTTAAACGCATGGACTAATATATCCAATACTTTAAAAACGCTTAAAAATTTAGTTACTATAGCCGTAGTAGGGAAATACGTAAATCTTAAAGAATCTTATAAAAGCTTAAACGAAAGTCTTATTCACGGCGGTCTTGCCAATAACGTTAGCGTAAATATAAAATATATCAATTCCGAAGATTTAGAAGGAGACGACTGGAAGGATAACCTTAAAGAATTAGAAGGATGTTCGGGCATACTGGTTCCGGGCGGTTTTGGTTCCCGCGGCATTAGCGGAATGTTGAGGGCAATTAATTATGCAAGAACCAACAATATTCCTTATTTCGGAATATGCCTCGGAATGCAGCTTATGACGGTAGAATATGCAAAAAACGTGTTGGGTTTGAAAGACGCAAATTCCTACGAGTTCGACGAAATTACGCCGGATCCGGTAATCAGCATAATGGACGACCAGAAGGATATCGGCAATATGGGCGGAACTATGAGATTAGGCGCATATCCATGCGTAATATCTAAAAATACGCTTGCCTATCAAATTTATTATAAAAACAATAAAAAATATCCGGCTAACAATAAAAACTGCGTAAAGTTGAATCATGACGGAAACATTATTATAAGCGAAAGACACAGGCACAGGTTTGAATTTAACAATAAATACAGAGAAAAATTTAAAACTTCCGGTTTTGTTTTTTCAGGGACGTCGCCGGATGATAAACTTATAGAAATTTGCGAGATTAAAGACCATCCGTGGTATATAGGGTGCCAGTTTCATCCGGAATTCAAATCTTCGCCGCTGTATCCCCATCCGCTGTTCAGGGAATTTATTGCGGCAGCGGTTAAATATTCGAATAATTTATTATCGATTCAGCCTAAGGTTAAAGTTAAGATTAAAGCTAAACATAATATGACGAAAGCAGTCGATAAATTAAATAAAAATAAAAGGAAAAGCAAAAACACGCCTGTTTAAAATATTATTTAAATTTTTCCAGCATTTTCGCATAAATTAAAATTAAACGATATGAAAAAAATAAATGTTTTTACAAAAGAAGATTTAACATCGGAATTAAAATTTAAATTTAATAACGACTATCCTTTTGTAATTGCCGGCCCCTGCGTAATAGAGGATGCCGCCGCCATGGACGATATAGTTTCGACGTTGAAGGAATATTCCAGAGAACTAAATTTTAATCTTATTTTTAAGGCTTCTTACGATAAAGCAAACAGAACGTCGGTTAATTCTTTCAGGGGTCCCGGCATAGATAAAGGTTTAAAAATATTAAGCGATATTAAAGCGAAATATGACGTTCCTATATTAAGCGACGTTCATAGCGCAAAAGAGGCCGAAATTGCGGGCGGCGTTCTCGACGTTATACAGATACCTGCTTTTTTGTGCCGTCAAACCGATATTATTTTAGAAGCGGCAAAAACAGGAAAAGTAATTAACGTTAAGAAAGGTCAGTTTATGGCGCCATGGGATACGAAATTTATAGTAGAAAAAATTGCGTCGGTAGAAAATTATAAGGTGATTTTGACCGAAAGAGGGGTAAGTTTCGGCTATAATAATCTTGTCGTAGATTTCAGGTCTATTCCCGTAATGAAAGAAACCGGAGCACTCGTAGTTTTCGATGCTACGCACAGCGTCCAACTGCCTGGGGGAGGGGGCTCAGTTTCTTCTGGAAACAGGGAATACGTTATGCCGCTTGCAAGGGCGGCAGCAGCGGCAGGAGTCGACGGTTTGTTTTTTGAAGTCCACACCGATCCGCCGAGAGCTTTAAGCGATTCCGCAAATTCCGTTTATTTGAGCTCATTTAAGGATAATTTAAAAAATATTCTGGAAATATCTAAATATAGTAAAATATAAAAAAATGACGCAGCATAATATATTAAAAACGGCAGAAAATGTGTTAAGAATAGAAGCCGATTCGGTGTCTGCCCTTATAAACAGGCTTGACGATAATTTTGAAAAAATGGTGCATTGCCTTATAGGGATTAAAGGCAAAGTTATTTTAACCGGAATGGGGAAATCGGGTATTATAGCCAGAAAAATATCTTCTACCCTTGCAAGTACCGGTACTCCATCTTTTTTTATGCATCCGGCGGAAGCTTCACATGGAGATCTCGGAGTTATTTCTAAAAACGATGCGGTAATAGTTCTGTCTAACAGCGGAAATACCAAAGAAATAGCTTCGATACTGCCGGCAATAAAGCTTATAGGCGCTAAAATTATTGGATTTTCAGGCAATAAACATTCGCGTTTATTTGAATTATCGGATTATTTTTTCGACGTATCCGTAGCCCAAGAAGCGTGTCCTTATAATATAGCTCCTACCGCGAGCACGACGGCTCAGCTTGCAATCGGCGACGCTCTTGCGGTTGCGCTTTTAAAGGAGCGGAATTTTTTAGAAGAAGATTTTGCAAAACTTCATCCGGGAGGTTCTATAGGCAAAAAATTTATAAAAGTGGCCGAGTTAATGCATAATGGCGAAGAAATACCTTTGGTCCGGGATACGGTTTTATTAAAGGACGCTATTTTAGAAATGAATTCTAAAAGATTAGGGCTTACCGGAGTTATAGACGAGAATAATATTCTATGCGGCATAATAGTCGACGGAGATTTGAGGAGGGCAATGCTTTCTCCGATTGATATAATAAACGAACCGGTAAAAAACATAATGACTAAAAATCCTAAAACTATACTGAAGAATGCTCTTGCCGTTAACGCTCTGCAAAAAATGGAGGAATCGAAAATTACTTCGCTTTTCGTGGTAGAATCGGAAGGCTATAAAAATCCTATCGGAGTTATTCATATTCACGATATAATAAAAGCAGGAATAATATGACTAAAAAATTAAATTTTTCCGATATAGAAATTTTAGTTTTCGACGTTGACGGAGTTTTGACGGACGGAAAAATATATTTATCCGAAAACGGGGTTGAAACAAAAACTTTTTTTGCCCATGACGGGGCAGGCATGAAATTAGCCAAAAAATCCGGATTAAAAGTCGGTATGATTTCCGCAAGAACAAGTCATGCAGCTTCTTTAAGAGCCAAGGAACTCGGAGTAGATTTTTATATAGAGGGATGCAAGGATAAATATAAAGCGCTGAAACCGTTATTAGAAGAGTTTAAAATAGACGTTAAAAATTTATTCTACATGGGGGACGATATTGTCGATATAGAACTTTTAAAATTAGCCGCAATTTCTGCCACGGTTCCTAATGCGCCGGAATACATAAAGGATTGCGCCGACTTTGTAACCTCTAAAAACGGCGGGTGCGGTGCGGTGCGGGAGGTTTGCGATATAATTTTAAAAGAGAAAGGATTGCTTTTAAAATTTTTGAATTCGTTGTAATTAAATTATATGTCCTTAGACCGGAAAACTATAAGAATAATTGCGCTTATACTGTCTTTATGCTTTATAGCTATTCTGGCAGTTTTTCTTATACTGCATTATCTTCGCGGCAATACGGGACTTTTCAATTTCAAGATATCAAAAGGTTACATAAGCCTTAAAAAAATAGATTATAAATTTTATAAAAAAGGAATTCTTGCTTATGAAATTTTCGCTAAAAGTTTAAACTATAAGTCTAAAAAGAAAAATATAATAAAATTAAACGCCGTAAAGATTTATATTTACGGCAAAAATAGAAAACCGGCTTATATAATAATAGGGAAAACCGGAAAACTTAATACCGTTTCTAAAAACGTAATAATTTCAGGCGGCGTTTCGATAAATGGTTCAAACGGCATGCTGATTAAAACTGATATAATAGATTATTTTGCTAAAAAAGACGAAATAGCGGCTCCGGGCGGCATGAAAATTAAAAGCAAGAATTATTTTATTTCAGGAGAAGGATTTATCTATTACGTAAAAAAGAAATTATTTGTTTTACGGAAAGACGTTCATTTTTTATCTAATAACGCTAATATGAGAAGGTCGTCTAAATGAAAATCAAATTTTATTTTTTTATCGTTTTTATTTTTTTGCCGATATTTTTACTGTTTCAAAATAATTTATCGCTCGGCGCTTCAACTCGCAATAATTTAAACAATGCGAATAAAACGCATAATAAAACCGATATAAAGTCCGATTCTTTAACGGTAAACAATAAAACGCATATTGCAGTATTTAAGGGGCACGTGGTGGCTCTTAAGGGCAAACTGAAGATACTGTCGTCTGTACTTAAAATTATATATACTAAAAAAAATAAAATTAAAATACTTATCGCTACGGGAAACGTGCATATTATAAAAGGCAAAGACAATATTACCGGAGGGAGGGCAGTTTATTACGATAAAAGGAAAATTGCGGTAATAACGGAAAATCCAGTGGCATACGAGGGGAAAAACAGAATAGCCGGAAAGAAAATAATAATTAATTTTAAAACAGGTATTTCTACCGTTATCGGTGGACCAAAACGCGTTAATGCCGTAGTTTATTCAAAAAAGTCAATCAGCGTAAAAAAAAATAACGTAAAAACAAAGAAACAAAGATGATAAAAGCCGTAAATTTAATTAAAAAATTTAAAAAAAGGACGGTAGTAAATGAAGTTTGTCTTGAAATTAGGCCTGGAGAGATAACCGGTCTTTTAGGCCCCAACGGAGCCGGTAAGACGACTACTTTTAATATGATATCAGGCATGCTTAGGCCGGACGGCGGTTCCATATTTTTGGACGACGTCGACATTACTAAACTGCCTATGTATAAACGCGCAAGATTAGGCATAGGTTATTTGCCTCAAGAGACTTCGGTATTCAGGAAACTTACGGCGGAACAGAATCTTACGGCTATTTTTGAACTTTTAAAAATATCCGAAAAAGAAAAAAATCAGAGGCTTAACGAATTGATAGAAAAATTCGGACTCGAGAAAGTAAGAAAATCTTTTGTAATGAGCTTATCCGGAGGAGAAAGAAGAAGGGTAGAAGTAGCCAGATCGCTTATACTTTCTCCAAAGTTTATACTTTTAGACGAACCTTTTTCAGGCATAGATCCTATCGCCGTAGAGGATATGCAGGATATTCTTATCGGTTTAAAGAAAGATTCAATAGGTATTTTAATAACCGACCATAACGTAAGGGAAGCTTTAAGGATATGCAACAGCGCATATATAATAAATGACGGAAAAATAATAGAAAAAGGTTCCCCTTCCCACATTATTTCCAGCTCGATTGTTAAAAGATTTTTCCTTGGAGAAAAGTTTAATCTGGGTATTTAGATTTAAATGTTATATAATTAATATATAATCCTTAAATCACTATTAGAGACTATAAAATTGTCTATAACGGTGATTTAAGGAACTATATAACTTAATTGAAATATATAGTTCTGCATCGATTTAACGGCGATTATTAATTTGTTTTTTCAGGAGTTTTTTTATGAGCGGTATGGAACTGAGGCAAAATCTTAAACTGTCCCAACAGTTGGTGATGACCCCGCAGCTGCAGCTTGCGATCAAGATGCTTGCTCTTAACAATATCGAACTTTCAGATATGGTTAAACAAGAAATATTGGAAAACCCTATTCTTGATGCCGAATCTGCCGGCGTGAAAAGTGAAGACGAAGCCGAAAATTATAAACCTGAAGATGCGCTTCCGTCTAATATTCCGGTTGAAGCCGATTCCGAATCGGAACAAGGTTTTAATGAAATTGCTCAGTACTTGGTGAACTATAACGAACAGCTTGTAGATTTATCTAAAAACGACGGTATTTTAGGCGCAGGAGACAATAATTATTTAGAATATAAATTAGAGAGCAGTTTTTATAGAGGTGAAACGCTTTACGAACATGTAATGGAGCAAGTCAGAACCGGTAATTTTTCGGACGATGAAATTATGCTTGCCGAATACATTGCCGGCAATTTAGACTCTAAAGGATTTCTTGCGGTTTCAATAAAAGACCTTGAATATTTTGTAAAAAAAAATATTTCACACGATATAAACGCTACTTTTGTACCGAATACGCTTTATAAAATTAATATATTAGAACCTGTAGGATTAGCCGCCGATAACGTAATATCAAGTCTGGCTATTCAAGCGGATTTTTATTTCAAGGGCGATGCTCTGCTAAAAGAATTAATAAATAAGTACTTAAAAGAAGTAGCCGCTAAAAATTATCAAAAAATATGCAAAGAAACAAAAACAAGTTTAGAAAAAGTTTTGCTTTCTATAGAAAATTTAAAAAAATTAAATCCGAACCCGGCGGCTAATTTCAGCAAAGAAGCGCCTCGTTACATTGTTCCGGATCTTTTCCTAAAAAAAGAGAATGATCGTTACGTGGTATATATGCAGGACGATTCTATTCCGGAGATAAAAATCAATTCTTATTATAAAAAGGTTATCAGCGGTGAAATAGCGGTATCGCCCGATATTAAAAATTATGCCGAAGAAAGATTTAAATCGGCTATGTGGTTAATGAAAAGCATTAATACGAGAAAAGAAACTATTTTAAATATTGCACAGAAAATAGTCGATAAACAGTACGATTATTTCGATAAATGCGGCGGCAACCTGAAACCTTTGATTCTAAAAGATATATCCGAAGAGCTTAATATTCATGAATCTACCGTTTCCAGAGCTACCGCGAATAAATATTTAAGCACCCACATGGGAGTATTCGAGCTTAAAAATTTTTTTACCGGAGCTTCATACGGCGAATCTTCATCCGGTAACGTTATGGCGAGAATCAAATCTATTATAGATTCAGAACATTTTATCGGCAAAGTTTATAAAGATGCGGAAATCGTTGATATTTTAAAGAAACAGGGTATTAATATAGCAAGAAGGACGATTGCAAAATATAGGGATATTATGAATATACCGCCTTCAAGTATAAGGCATAAAAATATTTTATTATAAACAATACACATTAACAAAAAGGAGACCAAAAAGATGAACATTGCAGTTACGTTTAAGCATATCGATTCCAGCGATGCTATAAGGCAGTATGCCGAATCAAAATTCCAAAAATTAGAAAAGTATTTAAACAATATTATGGATGTGCATATTACTCTTAGTATCGAACGTGTCGACCATAAAGAATCCGGCGTTGCGCAGATTAAATTAACGGCAAAAAACCTTACCGTAAATGCGGAAGAAAAATCGGCAGACATATACAGCGCCATAGACCTTTTGCTGGAAAAAGTCGAGTCGCAGATTAAAAAGCATAAGGAGAAGATGAGAAGAAAAGAGCACGTAGAAGAAGGAGCGGACTTATTTTCCGAAACAGACGACGATTCGTCTTTAGATATTGCAATAAAAGACGATTATGAAAGACAGCCGTTAAGCGTTAAAGAAGCCTTGCATAAATTAGAAAAAAGAAACAAAGATTTTATAATTTTCAAAGATAAAGAATCATCCAAAGTATCTTTCATTTATCGCGGCGATGACGGCGAAATTTCTATGATAACCCCTGAATTTTAATCAATAAAGCGATTTACATATGCAACGGTAACGGAAATTAAATTTAAACGTATAAATTAAATATAATTGACGTGTCTATTTATCAATCAAAATCCGAAAATACCGAAAAACCAAATATACTGATAATAAGCGGTATTTCCGGTTCGGGAAAGTCTTCGGCGTTAAAAATTCTTGAAGATAGAGGTTTTTTTTGCGTAGATAATATGCCGATGATTTTGCTGCCGAAATTTTTTGAATTAGGGTTGGCCGCCCGCCTTAAAAACATACTTTTTGTTATAGATATCAGGGAAAAAAGTTTTTTAAAAGAGTTTGAAGACTATATCAAATTTTTAAAAAAGCGGGCATGTTTTTTTAAATTTATTTTTTTAGACGCAAGAGACGACGTAGTAATAAGGAGATATTCCGAAACAAGAAGAAAACATCCTCTCTCGGAAGGCGATATAACTACGGCGGTCAAAAAAGAACGCAAACTTCTTAATAATGCAAAGGGCAATGCAGATGCGGTAATAGACACATCCGATATTAAAATACACGATTTAGAGGGCATCTTATCTGCCCATCTGGACGGTCTTTTATCTTCAGCTCAATTTTCGGTTAAAATAATCTCCTTCGGTTTTAAATACGGCATTCCGCTTTCCGCCGATACGCTTTTTGACGCGCGGTTTCTTCCTAACCCTTATTTTATGCCGCAACTTAAAAATCTTACCGGTTTCGATTCGGAAATAGCCGAATATATGCTGTCGTTTAAAGAGAGCGATGAATTTATAACCCGCATATCGGATTTTTTAACTTTTACGCTTCCTCTTTATAAAAAAGAAAATAAATCTTATTTTACCGCAGCTATTGGATGTACCGGCGGCGTTCACAGGTCGGTGTTTATAGTCGAAGAATTAAAAAAAAGGCTTGCAGGCATTAATGAAGATTACGGAATTACTTTTTATCATAGAGACGTTCAAAGGAAATAAATCGAAAAAAAACCGCAAAATTTATTGATTTTATGATATATTTATTATATGATATTATCATATAGTTATATAATATATAGGTGAATTTTTTTAGTATATTTTTTAAACATTAAATTAAAGGTGGTTTATTATGAAAAATAAAAAATCAAGTTTTATTTTTACTTCGGAATCCGTAACGGAAGGTCATCCCGATAAAATTTGCGATAAAATATCAGACTCTATTTTAGATGCCTTTATAGGGCAGGACAAACATTC
>JAJYHI010000032.1 GCA_021784835.1 bacterium | reverse complement strand
GCTTTTAAAGATTAGAAGGAAAATGGCGAAATTAAAAATTGATAATGACATAATAATTAGTTCATCGGGTGAGATTAAGAAAGATAATAATGTCGGCAATATTACTTATTATGCGCTTAAATATGGGGTTGCCGTATGAATGAAAAAACTGTAAAAGAATGGATCAAATTAGGAGACGAGAATTTTAACGCAGGTTTAACTTTATTTCGGAATAATTCTGAAAATTTTAAGAATATAGTATGTTACAATATGCAGCAGGCTGTCGAAAAATACCTTAAGGCTTATTTAGTTGCAAATAATATAGAAATCGATGATAGTCACCGCAAACATCACACACACGATATAGCAAAATTAATTGAAATATGCAAAGGAATAGATAATGATTTTATCAGTCTTTATAAAATTGAGGCTGATAGACTAACCGATTACGCTGTAAAATCAAGATATCCGGCTTCAAATGAGGCTTCTATCGAGGATGAAAAAGAGGCTATATCCATAACCGAGCAGGTTAGGCCATTTGTTATCAAAAAAATAAATATGATATCACCTAACGTTATGCAACGGTTTTAATTTATGCAACGGTTTTGCAACGCTGCATAGTAAAATATAGCAAAATTTAGGTATTTAAACGGAATTGTCGGAATTGCGGAAAAGCTTATAAATACTATAACTTCAGGCGGAAAGTCGGTTTGTTAAAAGTTATTGAGATTCTCTCTTAATCAGTAGGTCCCCGGTTCGATCCCGGGACAGCCCACCAGTAAAATAAAGACTGTAATCATTTTCTTATTAAATACATAATAATAGTCAATATTATGCTTGCAATTATACTTAATCCCAATGGAAAATAAAAAGTAAAATTGCCTTTTTTAATTATTATATCTCCCGGAAACTTGCCTATAGGCAGTTTATGAAAAACAATAAATAATAAACCTAAAATTATCAATACTATTCCGGTTAATATAAGGAATCTGCCTAACCCATACATATATTTAACCTCTGAGCTTTTGAAATTAATTTGTTAAAATTTATACTTTTATATCCATAAGCGGCATAGAAAATCTAATTTTATGTCCTGCGTTTAAAGAAGGAATGCTTGAAGCAAGATGAACGGAATTTCTTCCTAATTTTTTATTTATACCGTCTATAGAATCGTATATGCGTTTTATTTTATCAATTTTAACAATATCGTCAAAAAGCGAATACTGGACGTTTTCCGTAAGGTACAAAACTATTTCCGTCTGCCTGTATAGATATATTTTTTCATATATATACTTAAAACCTTCTTTTAAAGCATTCATAAGAAGAGGCGGGAAGGCGGAAGGCGTAGTAAGTTTTATCTGAACGCCGGTTGTTTTAAAATCCTGCGTTTTTAAAAAAATAGAAATTTTTGCGGCGGCTAAGTTAAATCTTCTGGCTTTAGCGCAGGCATTTTCTAAATTTTTAGTAAGTTCCGAAAAAAGAAACATCTCGTCGCTTGAGGGCGGATAAAAACTCTTAGCCTTGCTTATAGTTTTATAAGTCGATTTAGCGGATGCGTTAATTCCTAAAACTGCATTTCCTCTAAGTTCAAGCCATGTTTCTTTATAAGGTTTAGATAAATACCTACCTATAAAATTTTCGTCTTTGAGAGCAAAATCTAAAGCGGAATTTATGCCGAATTTTTTCAAAAGATACGCCGTATTATTTCCTATGCCCCAGACGTCTTCAATCTTGATATTGCATAAAATATTTTGTATATCCCTGCCTTCTATTACGGCAAGCCCTTTAGGCTTTTTAAGTTTAGAAGCTATTTTAGCAAGCGTTTTCGTTATGCTTACGCCTATCGAAACGGTTATAGACAACTCTTTTTCTACCGCAATCTGCATTTTTTTAGCAATTTCTTCGTAGGAACAGGAAAACACCCTTCGTAATCCGCTTAAATCGACGAACGCCTCGTCTATCGAATACTCTTCTACCTGCGGCGAAAAGTTTTTTATTATATTAAACATACGTAAAGAAAAAAGGGAGTATGCTTCGTAATCGGATTCTATAACTATAAGCCCGGGACATATTTTTTTAGCTTCGAAAGACCTCATGCCGCGCTTTACTCCTTTTGCTTTAGCTTCATAGCTTAAAGCCGTTATAATGCCCCGCTCTTTTCCTACCGCGACGCATTTTCCGTTTAAAGACGGATTTAACGCACGCTCGCATGCTACGAAAAAAGCGTCGGCATCTATGTGGGCGATAGCCTTCGGCCATGAATGTACGCAAAAATTGGTCATAAAATTACTTTGTTATACGATTATAATTTAACCGCTATTTATATTTTCTTATAGTGCCTACTACGACTCCCGCAACCGTTAATTCCTGTTTAGGCGTTATAATTCCATATTTAGGGTTTGCAGCTTCAAGTATATATTTGCCGTTATCTTTTCTGAGATATTTTATCGTCCAGTCGCCGTCTACGCGCGCTATCACTATATCGCCTTCTTTGGGCGTCAGCGATTTATCTACTACTACAAAATCTTTCGGCATTATGCCGACGTTAATCATAGAATCTCCTGAAACTTCAAGCATAAAAGAAGAATTTGGATTTTTTATCAAAAGCTTATCGATAGAAATGCTGTCTAAAAGCTCTTCTTCCGCAGGACTGGGAAAACCGGCTTCAACGCTTCCAAGAAGCTTAATAAGACCGCCGCCTGCGCCTGCTGCCGCCGCAAAAATAGCGGATGCATTAGTCATCAGCATAGCCGCCGTATCCGCATAAATACCGGAAACAGGCAGTAAATACCCTTTTGAATCTTTTTTTAAAAAACCTTTTTCTATAAGCTTGCCGACTATTTTAAAAACCGCATTTTTTGATTTCACCCCGAATAAATCCGTCATTTCGGAATAAGTCGGCATCCTTCCGCTTTTTATATAGAAACCTTTTATAGAATCAAGTCTGCCCTTAAGTTTTATATCCATATTTATAATTTATAGCAGAACAATATGAAAAAATTAAATTAATGATGAAATTAATGATGAAATTTAAATTTTGAATTATTGAAATTTTGAATTATTCTATATTTACGGCATATATATATCGCGATATATATTATAATATAGTAAACAATCGTTCACTGTCAAGCAAAAAATTAAACAAAAATTATGTCAATGCTATAAAATAATGATAAAATTAAAAATATGGATTTAAAAGCCAAAAATAAAATTATCGCAAATCTCTTTCTTTTATTTGCTTTTTTAATTTTTTTAGCATCTTACCTTATACACGTCGATAATATCTGGATATTTATACTGCAAAGGGCTTCGGCGGCGGCGCTTATAGGCGGTATCGCCGACTGGTTTGCCGTAACGGCTTTATTTAAATATCCGCTCGGACTTCATATTCCGCACACAAATACCATTAAAAACAACAAAGAAAAAATTATTAATTCGATAAGCAATACCGTCAACGATATATGGCTCGGCAAAAATTATCTTGCAAAAGAAATAAACGACATAAATTTTTCCGATATCCTGCTAAACATTATAAAAAAAGATAAAAACAAAAATAAATTAATGCTGTCTTTAAGAAAATTAATTTTAAAATCAGTTAATTATGCCAAAACGGATAAATTTAAAAATTTTTTACATAAAAATATCGATAAAGCATTGGACAAAACATTGTCCGACGACAATATATCCAAAAATATAATAAGCAAATTTGCCGTATTTTTGGAGTCCGAAGATTCGAATTATATTTACGATAATTTAATTAATTATATAAACGATTATATTAAAACGTATAATGCGGACGTCCTGTCAAAAAAAATCACGGACGCGTATTCGGATGAAATTATAAAATCTATAAAATTTGCGGGAAATAAAATAATAGATGAAAATTTCGCCTACATTATATCTGATTTAAGCGGCTTCGCAATACGAAACATAGAAGAAAACAGGCCGTATTTAAAACAACAGGTAGCCGATATAATCGAAAAATACAAAAGCAGTTCCGCCTTAAAGAACGTACTGATGTTTGTAGCGGAAAAGACGAATATTTTGGACATAGATAGGCTTTCTAACGAAATTATAACAAAAATTATAGATTTTATTAAAGATATAAAAAACAACGAAAATAACGAGGTCAGATTAAATATAAAAGATTATATTTTAAGCGCATTAAACGATATAGACAAAACTTCAAGGATTCAAATTTTAAATGCCGTAGAAAATATTATCGACGAAAATGCCGATAAAATAAAAGATTACATAATAAATTATTTAAATAACGACGAACTGAAAAAAACGATTAAAAACAAACTTTCAAATTTTATTAATTCGGAGGGTTTAAATATTATAGTCCGTTTTAAAGACCGGTTAAAAAGCATTATGCGCGATACAATAATAAATTTTGTCGGTTCAATACTTAAAAACAACAAAGAATATATAGTTAATAAAAAATTGTTTAAAGAAAAATTTAATTATCTTTTTATTTTCATAGAGAATGAAATATCAAAAAACACCGATAAAATTGATGTTTTTTTAAAAAACAACATTATATATGTTATGAAAATCAATCATTCGGCTATAGGAAAACTTATAAGAAAAAATTTAGAAAATCTTGACGAAGATAAATTAGTCGGCCAAATCGAAGATAAAATCGGCAACGACTTGCAATATATAAGAATAAACGGTGCTATAACCGGTTCTTTTATCGGAATCATTATAGCCGTATTGAGTCTTATTTTAAAAAAAATATAAATAATATAAACAATACTTCCGCATAATCTGCGGAGAAAAAATTTTATGAAATGAAATTGCCTGAAAAGTGCTTATTTACTGCGGTTTTGAATGGAGCCGGCGATAGGAATCGAACCTACGACCCGCTGATTACGAATCAGCTGCTCTACCCCTGAGCCACGCCGGCATTTTGAAGATTTAGATATTGTTTTACGAATTTATAATATTTTGTTAGCGGCAGTAATAAAATTAAGCCTTTCTTTCTTGTTTTCTATTTCTTGTGCTAAATTTTTTATTAAATTTTCAATATTGTCTGCATGAAAATTATTTGCGTTTTCGTTTAAATCCTTAAGCTTTTCGTCGAAAATAATAGAAGATATCGGGCCTAAATTTTCCGAAAAAAGATCTTTCAGCGCTTCCATTTTATCTTTTTGAATTATTTCTCCGGAATTTATTCCGTCTCCTGCCATTCCGTTATCATTTAAAATGGAATTAAATACAGCCTCGTTTTGAGCAAAAGAGCCGGCACCGCTTTCATCGCTTATAATATCGCTTGCTTTTTTTGAGTTATCGGCGGTTATCGATTGGTTTACTATTTTAATGAACTCGCTTTCAAGATAAGCAGTCTCCATCTTAAGAAGATTAACGTTAGAATTTCTCCTGCTAAGGATAAAAATAAACCCGCTTCCAAATCCGTTGACTATTATATTTCTGTCGTCAAAATTCAAGTAAAGAGAAGAAATTTCTATCGACGAAATAGAATATGATGCAAATAATTTGCTTATTTCTCTTGATACCCTGCTTATTTGTTCGGACTGTATTTCGGGATCGTTAGCCTCGAATTGTAAAACTTCGCCGTCTAAAGACGATATTGCGCAAGCATCTACACCGGCAATTTTGAGAATTTTATATATAATGCTTTTATCGTCGGTTGCGTTCATAAATTTATATTGCTAAATAACTGTATATGTAATTATATTTTAATTTTCCTTAAGTAATTTTATAGCTTCCATCTGCGTTTTTAACGCAGGGACTTCAGACGAAACTTTAAGGCTGTATAAAACATTTTTATTATTAATAATTATTTTTTTATAATTATTGGCTTCGCATATCGCGCTTTTTAATTTATTAAAATTTAATATATCGCCTAATTCTTTTGATTGATTAAAAAGAAATAAAGCGTCGGCGGATTCGAAATCTGTATCGTCGATGCCTTTAGAATATAATACTTCGCCGTCCTCTTTAACCGCAAGAATAGATTCTACGCCGTTTATTACGGATAAAGTTTCTGCAATTTTAACTACTAAAGCAGGACTTGATTCAGTATCGTTTTTTACAATTTCAGTATCGGAACTTTTTGCGTTATTAGGTTTTTGATTGCTATCCGATCCCTTGCCGTCTTCGTTAATTATTTGTATAATTTCGTCTAAATATTTATCAAGGGTAATTTCAGGAGAAGATTCTCCAATGCTAACCTGTATATTTATCGGCGCATCTAAGCCGTTTAATTCTTTAAATACGTCTATGTCCTGTTTTGTTCCTAAAAAGGCGTGCAATATTTTTCCGCCGGAAAAATATATAACGCCCTGCTTATCTAAAATTTCAAACGATAATTTTATATTTTCGAAACTATAAAATTGATCAAGCTGATATTTTATATCTTCTAGTACCATTTGGTATTATATTAAAAATATTATTACTTCATTAAATACGCAATCATATTTTATACTATCAAAAAAAACAACAATATGCAATGAAAAATAAATTCTTCTTAAATGCCTTTATGTAAAGGCGGGTATAAAAGAATAAAATAAATATTATAAATTTACCGTTAAAAAAGAAATACTGGAAAGTGGCGTCCCCAACGGGATTCGAACCCGTGTTGCCGCCGTGAAAGGGCGATGTCCTGGGCCGGCTAGACGATGGGGACAATGTTTTTTAAATGCAGAAAGAATATTATGCCATATTTATATAAGAAAAGCAAGAAAAAAATCTATAGGAAATCTATAGATTTAAAATCCTAGTTCCCCTAAAATTGAATTTACGTCGTTTTGAGCCATTTTTTGATTATCGGACACCATATCTTTTAATTTTCCGTATATTTCAGCCTTTTTTTCATTCGGTATTTCTTTAGCTTCCACTTCGGAATCGACCAGTACTTTTATAAGTTTTGCCTTAGTTTCATTGAGCGTATTCTGTATTTTATAAAGTTTCTGTCCTGTTAAATCCTGAAAAGAAAGGAGCGAAAGAACGCCTAATATTTTATCTATATTTTTATTATTAAGCTCTTTAAGGTTAATGAGACTTTCCCTTATCTTCTTGGTCGGATTCAAATTTATAAGATCGACGAGCCGTTTATTTATATCGTTTGAATTTTCGTTTATCTCGTCCAGCAAATTCATTATGTTATTCGCCGCTTTTTCAGTTTCTTTGATGATATCGGAAATGCCTTCCTGCGCAAGCGGTATATTATCTGAGCTTTCTTTGACCGGCACCTTTAAATCGCCTATTTTTTTAGTAGCCTCGTCCACAACCTTTGCAAGGTCTTTCAGCTCTCTCATCATGTCGTCTATAGCCATAACGTCTTCC
This sequence comes from bacterium, assembly GCA_021784835.1. Next base: position 26,380 of record JAJYHI010000032.1, on the reverse strand, counting down.
TATTTTATATTAAAGTAATTTATTATTCGGATATTAAACGCCTATCGGTTTTTTATAATTAATTTTATACACTAAATGCGACTAAAAAACAATAATAAAAAATTTTTATTTATTTTTAGTTTAAATTCAATAACTTTTGGGTAATTCCGTAAAGCGCCCCTTTTGTTATTTCGCCTTTCCATTGAAACATTAAGCGTCCGCTTTTAGATATAAAAAACGTCTGCGGTATTGCATTAATTCCTCCGTAATTATTTATAACTTCCGGCGTTGCATAAACTACTGGATAAGGAATGTCTATGCTTTTAATAAAAGACCTGACTCCTCCGAGATTATTGTTTACGTTAATGCCGACAACCATGACGCCGTTACTTTTTTCCGACTCGTAAAATTTTTTAATCATCGGTATTTCAGCTCTGCAAGGCGGACACCACGTTGCCCAAAAATTAACGATTACTACGTGACCCCTGAAATTTTTTAGCGAAAAATTATCGTATCCCGATAAAGTCGGATTAAGAACTTTTAAATTAAAATTATAAGCTTTTTTAGCTCTGGCTTCCGCATGTTTAATGCCGAAGAAAAAAATAGAAGCAAAAACAAATGCTATTATTAAAAACGGGAATATAAAACTGCGTTTTCCGCAACTGGTCATTTAGTATACACTCCTTATTTTATTAAATTTATGTTTTAACGTGTATTATAATATAATAATTAAAAAAAATAAATTCTATTTTAACGATTTAACGATCTGCCCTTAATCGCCCTTTCTACCTCTCTTTTATTTTCTTTTTCCTTAATGGAAGCTCTTTTGTCGTAATTCTTTTTTCCTTTTACCAATGCTATTTCTACTTTTGCCATGCCTGCTTTTAAATACATTTTTAGAGGAACTACCGTTAAGTTTTTTTCTTTTATTTTACCTAACAGTTTTAAAATTTCGTGTTTATGTAAAAGCAAAACCCTTGTTCTTAAGGGATCTTTGTTTTCCCTGTTGGCCTTTTCGTAAGGGCTTATATGCACGTTCAACAAAAGCGCTTCTCCGTCTTTTATGACTACGTAACCGTCGGAAAGATTAGCTTTACCGGCTTTTATAGATTTTATTTCGGGACCGTAAAGGGATATTCCTGCTTCATACTTTTCGATAATTTCATAAAGAAAAGAAGCTTTTCTGTTATCTGCGACAATTTTTATTTTCTGTCCGGCAAGCGGATTTGACATATATCAATTTGCGGTATTGCCGGACATAAATCCGGCAATGCGTTTACGTTTGTTAAAAAAATAATGGTGGAGGCGGCGGGAGTCGAACCCGCGTCCGAAGATTTAAAACTAAAGCTTCTACATGCTTAGTTTATTCTTTAAATACGGCTTACGAAAGCAAAGAATAAACAAAACCTTTCTTCGCCGTCCTTTTAAAGATTCGGGTTTGACGAAAAGGAAACGCCAAACTTATACCCTGCAGTTGTCGCCTTTGAATTTTGCAGGTAGAAATTTCAAAGACGTTAGCCGATTAAGCGGCTAATGCGTAATCGTAGTTATCTGCGATTATGTTTTGCTTTGAATGATTAACGAGCCTACAAAGCATCCTCGGCATGCAGCTTAAAGCCCCAATATCACCGTCGAAACCGTTGCGCCCCCATTATATTATAGAAATTACATTAAACAATTTTTAATATTTTTATCTTAACTGTCTATAAAAATATATAAATTCGTGTAAATATTATACCACATTTATAAAAAAATTATTTATTATTTATCTAATATTTTTATTTATCAGCTCTTTAAAAACAGCATGGAATTTAACAGATATCTGTCAAGCGGCTTTGAATACTGGCTCCATAAAGCGTTATCCCCGTTTTCTATAAAATCTGCTATCTGATTAACCTTAGAGTCCATGTTGTCTATGTAATGGAGAAGAAAAGCTTCCGCAGTTTTAGGTCTTTTAGGCGAACCGTATTCCATCTCTCCGTGATGGGATATTATGCCGTGGATTAAAATCAGTTTTAAATTTTCCGGAAATCCGTTTATTTCGGATATTTTTCTATCTACCGCAGACGAACCTAATACTATATGTCCCAAAAGCCTCCCTTCATCCGAATATTCCGTTACGTTGTTTTTGATTTTAAGTTCTTCTATTTTACCCGCGTCGTGAAGAAATATGGCAGCCAGAAGAACGTCCTTTATAACGTATTTTTTATAATGCTCGGCAAGGAAAGCCCCTATTTTAAGCATGCTTAACGTATGTTCAAGAAGCCCGCCTATATATGCATGATGTATAGATTTTGCCGCCGGAAGCGTTTTTAAAAGTTTTACGTAATGTTCGTCTTCCAAAAATTTCTCGACGAGCCGTATAATATATTCATCGGTTAAATTTTCCTTTAACACTGTTTTTAGATCGTTATACATAGATTCTATATCGTTCTTCGAGGACTTAAAAAAAAGAGCGGCATCTTCTGCGGCAATATTTTTCAAATCTATTTTTTCTATTTCCGTAATGCTTAGCTGAAGTTCGTTTTGAAACAGCGAACTTTTTGATTTTACCTTTATTATATCGCCAGCTTCAAAAATGGGCGCGAGTTTATCGACGTTATCCCAAATATATCCCTTAATTTCGCCGGCTTTATCGGACAGTTTTAAATAAACGTATGGTTTCCCCGTTTTACCCATAGCCTGAGATTTGCTTTTTACAAGAAAAAGCGAATCTACTTTCTGATTTTCCGTTATTTCCGACACTAAAATTTTTTCCATTTTATTTTTTTCCTTATTAACCTACGTTATTATAATGCCTGAGTTTAAAATTTACTCCAAGATTTTTTGCAAAATTTTCAATAAACGCTATATCGACGCCCGGAAGGTCTATTGCCGTAACGGTCACGTTTTTAATATATTTTTTCGATTCTTTTACAAAATCTATAACGGCATTATAAGGCTTTATTCCTTTTGAAGCAAGTTTGGGGTCGCATATAGCATCGTATATTTCGGAACTTTGCGCATTTAAGCTTATGCTTACGGAATCTATAATATTTTCAAGTTCTGCGGCTATGTTGCGTCCGTAAACGGCATTGGCAAGCCCGTCGGTATCGAGCCTTATTTTTATATCCGCCGAATCCGTTCTATAGGTACCTTTTTTAATTGCGGAAGCAGCTTCCTTTAAGGTTTCTATGCGCAAGGTAGGTTCTCCGAGTCCGCAAAATACTACTTCCTTAAAATCGTAATAACGAAAAATAGAGGATAAAACTTCGCTCGCGGAAGGTTCTTTTTTAAGTTTAAGATTGTACCCCTGAACGCAGAAATTGCTTTTGCCGCCCTGATATTTAGGGCAGAAAGTACATCTGTTGGTGCATTTATTCGTAAGATTTACGTAAACGGAGTTTCTTATTTTATATGCAACTGCAGGGTAAAATCCTTCTATGCCTTCAAGAGAAAAAAGATTTACCGTGTTCTGGACGGTTAAATCGTTCATTGCTTTTAGTTCCGCGCGTTTTTGAGACGCTACGGTTTCCAAAACCAACCGCACGTAAGATGGTTCGTTTCTTTTCCCTCTGAAAGTTTGAGGCGCAAGAAACGGACTGTCGGTTTCTATAAGGATTTTTTCGGAAGGTATTATTTTAGATAATTCCCTAAGTCCTTCATTTTTTTTGTATGTTATATTTCCGGAAAATGAAATAAAAAAACCCATTTTTATTAATTCATCGGCTAACGTCTTATCGGAAGAGGAAAAACAGTGTATAACCCCGCCGAAAAAACCGTCGGGACTTTTTGCATATTCTTTTAAAATCTCTATTGCATCCTCATATGCGTCTCTTATATGAATTATAACGGGCAAGCCTTTGGACGAGGCAATTTTAAGCTGAAATCTAAAAAGTTCTTTCTGTTTTATTTTAATTTCTTCTATCTTTTCTTTAGGGGTTTCCGGCAGGAAATAATCTAATCCTATTTCTCCTACGGCTATGATTTTATTTTTATTTTCGGAATAATATTTTTCAAACTTTTCCGCTATATCGGCAATATCCAGATAAGGGCTTTTTGGATGGACGCCGAGAGTAGTAAATATATTGCCGTAAGAATTAATTATTTCTATAGTCTTATCGATTCTTTCGTGCTGAGCTAAAGAACCGATAGAAACCGCATGCGTTACGTCGTTTTCGGACATTCTCGACAAAACGCCGTCAAGGTCGCCGTCAAATTCATGCATTTCAAGGTGGCAGTGCGAATCTATCATAGAATTGTAATAAAAGGCAAACGATTATTTTTTAATATTTTTATCGGTATTTATTTTTGGGAACATAATTTCGGCTTTTTCGGCTATCCGCAATCCGTCTTTAAACAAGCCGGCACAAACATTCGCAATACTTTCGGCTCCAGCCGAAAACCCCGGAGCGTCGAAAGGCGCGATATTGAATATAGCATTAATTTTTCGCGAAGTTTCCGGCATAAAAGGATATATCAGATAAGAAATATAATAAATGGAAACGGAAGCCGTTCTTAGTATATTCAGTAATTTTCTTTTTTGTTCAGGGTCGCCGGCGTTTAATTTCCAAGGCGCAGAATCATTGATATATTTATTTAATATATTTATAAATTTAAATACGTCTTCCAATATTTTAGCAAAATCGTATTCGTCGTATCTTTCGTCTAAATTTTTTAATATATCTGCGGCAGTATTTAATACGCCGTCGTCTTCTGACGCCGAATTTCTTCCGGGAACATTCCCTCCGTTATATTTATTGAGCATTGCGGCGGTTCTAGAAACTAAGTTTCCAAGGTCGTTCGCAAGAGCGGAATTGTACCTAAGTATAAAATTATCGGCATTAAAATCTCCGTCCAAGCCGAGCGTAATTTCGCTCAAAAGATAAAAGCGGAGCGAATCGGAGCCGTATGTTTCTATTAAAGATATCGGGTCAACCGCGTTTCCTGTAGATTTAGACATTTTTCTGCCTTCGGTCAGCCACCAGCCGTGGGCGGTAACCGACTTCGGCGGTTCTAGTCCGAGAGAGAAAAGCATAATAGGCCAGTAAACTGCATGAAACCTTAATATATCTTTGCCGACGATATGATTAGCAGTTTTAAAAAAATACTCGAAATCAGGATTTTTACCGTTAAGATAGTCTTCGTATCCTATTCCCGTAAGATAGTTTAAAAGAGCGTCGAACCAGACGTATATAACGTGCTTTTCGTCTCCGGGAACCGGAATCCCCCATTTAAAAGACGTTCTCGAAATGCTTAAATCTTCCAAACCTTCCTTGACGAAAGATAAAACTTCGTTTCTTCTAAAATCCGGCTTTATAAAATCAGGGTTATTTTCTATATAATCAAGGAGCTGCTTTTCATATTTTTTTAATTTTAAATAATAGGTTTTTTCTTTTACTTTTGAAGTAGGCCTTCCGCACTGTGGACATTTTTCGCCGTCTAAAAGCGACTTTTCCGTAAGGAAAGTCTCGCAAGGAGTGCAGTACCATCCTTCATATTCGGAAAGATATATGTCTCCGTTTGCCGCCATTTTTTTAAACGCAATCTTTACCGTTCTTATATGGTCTTCATCCGTCGTTCTGATAAATCTGTCGTAAGATATTCCTATAGCATTAAAAAGTTCTTTAAATTTTATATGAACGGAATCGGCAAGCTGTTTAGGCGCTATTCCCCTTGAATCGGCTTCTTTTTCTATTTTTAAACCATGTTCGTCCGTTCCCGTTAAAAAAAACGTTTTATATCCGCATAATCTTTTAAACCTGGCGATAGTATCGGCTATTATAGTAGAATATGCGTGTCCTACATGCGGTTTATCGTTTACGTAATAAATAGGAGTGGTAACGTAAAAATAATCGTTATTCATATCGTTATATTAAATAATTAAAGCCGCCTTTATCTTTATATTATTAATGTTTATTTATATTTTTATATCGTTTGTATATTATGTATATTAACTTATTGAGAATCCGGGGGATTATCGGAACTGCCGGAAACGGAGACGCTTTCAGCCTGTTTTTCTAAAGACTGTTTTTCACCTCCGCTGCATTCGCCTTCCGTAGGCGGGTCAAAAGCGAGACAGCATAGGAGTCTGCCGCAATAACCCACGAATTTACTTGTATTTTGGCACTGCAGTTTAGTAATTTTAGAAGTAACCGGGTTCATTTCGCCTATTACGGAAGTGCAGCAGCAAATTCTTCCGCAAATGCCTATTCCGCCTAATATTTTACATTCATCGCGGATATTAATCTGCCGCATTTCTATTCTTATGTGAAATTTGGAAGCCAGAATCTTAACTAATTCCCTAAAATCTACTCTTTCCTCGGCGCTGTAATAAAATATCAATTTATTGTCGGCGACGGCATATTTGACTTTCAGCAGTTTCATCTCCAAACCGAGCTGTTCCGCATTCTTCTTGCAAAAACAGTAGCCTTCTTTTTCCGTTTTGTAGTATATAAATTTATCGCCCGTTTCGAAAGGAAAAAGTTTTCTTATTATGAAAGAAGACGGTTTCTGCGTTAAGGCGGCGGCATCTTCCGTAAATACTTTAGTTTCTCCTGCTACGGTTCCTATGCGAATATTTCCATCCAAATCTATTACCACCTTATCTTCGGGTATAAGATTTGAAATTCTGGAAATACACTCTATAGTATCGCCTGTATTAAATATTTTTACTTCTACGGTTCTCATATTTTATTGGTTTAGTTTTTTAATTCAAGCGGATATAAGGTTTGAGAAATACGAGTCTATAGATATCGATTTATTTAAATTATAACTGTTTATTTTTTCTATATGTAAAACCGTAGTTTCTATCATATGCCTTATATCCTCAGGAGAAGCTCCGCTTTCAAAAGCAAATTTTTTTATTTCTCCTGCAATGTCTTCATTATACAATATTTCTTCATCTTTTAACAAACTATAAATATAAATATCTCTAAATATAAATAAAATCAGCTCGAAAATATATGTTTTTTCTTCATCTTCGTCCGCAGACGCATCTTTAACTTTAACTTCGGTATCTATACTACCGTTTTTTTTCTTCGCGTTTTTGCTTTTGGAAACCTTTTCCTGAAACATAAATTTTGAAGCAAATTCTGCAGATATACCGTAAATATCTCCTCTTTTTTTAAATTCGGAAAAAAGTTTTTCAAATATGCCGTTAATCAAAAAATCTCTTTTTTCTAAATATCCGCCTTCTATCAGCTTTATAAAACCTGAATAGCTTCCTCTGGCAAGTTTTAAAAAAATCTTAAGCTTATTATCGTTTATATCGGGATATTTTAATTTAACAGCGCCGGATAAAATTTCATCGGCGATAGGAGCGAAACCTAGCAAAATACATCGCGATACAATCGTAGGCGCAAGCGTGCCTATATTTGACGTTATAAGAATAAAAACGGTTTTTTCCTGCGGTTCTTCAAGTATCTTAAGGAGGGCGTTAGACGCCGAAGGGTTCATAGCCGAAGCGTCGTCGATGATTATGAATCTGTGGGTCGGATACTGAGGTTTAAGAGCCAAAAAAGACGTAATTTGATGAATTGTTTCTATCTTTATAGAATTTCCGGACGACTCGACCATAAAAATATTTTGATTCATGCCGTTTAAAAAAGAGAAACAGGACGGACATTTACCGCAAAAATTCAAGGAAGAAGAAGCGGCGGCTGCTTGAAAATTTTCTGCGTAATCGCCGCATAAAACCGAAGCGGCAAAGGACAGCGCCGTAATATTTTTTCCTATATTCTTTTGTCCGTAAAACAAAAGTCCCGACGGCATCCTTTGCGAACCGTAAAGTACGCTTAAAAAATCCGTCTGTTTTTTATGCCCTATTATTTCGGACAAATTATAGTTTAAAGCCATAGCGTAAATTAAAAAATTTAAAAAATAAATTTAAAAAAATAAACTCTAATTAATTACATTTAGAGAAACCGTATATATTATTATATACTTTTTTGCCTCGGTATTTCCATAATATAACTTTAATCCTTTACTGTAATATAATAACAGAAAAACCTCCCGAATATGTTATAATTGATAAAAAAATGCTTAAGAAAAAGTTTTCGGATTAGATTTTATTTTATGCATACGAAAAGAAACAATGATATTTCCTAAAATAAAATATGGCGCCTTTTTCTTTCCACTTTTCACAAAAGTTATTGTATAATATGGGTTTATATGAAAATAGATCTGTTCGATTACAAATTTGACGCGGAAAAAATAGCAAAATATCCGAAAACAAACAGAGACGAAGCCAACCTTATGGCCGTCGACGTAAAAAATTTTAAAATAACGCATAAAAAATTTTACGAAATAACCGATTATATCGAAAAAGGCGATGCCGTAGTCGTCAATAATTCCGGCGTAAAAAAAGCCAGGATTTTCGGAAAACGGATTTCGGGCGGCAAAGTTGAAATATTTATTACGGAATTCCCCGCCGATATTTCTTTTCCTTTAAAACTTAAATCTCTCGTAAAAGCGCACAAAACTATAAAAGAAAACGAAAAAATAGAAGTAGCCGAAAAAATTTATATTACGGCGGAAAAAAATTTCGGCGGCGGGCTTTACGAAATATCGGTAGAAACTAAAAGCGATTACGATTATATTTTCGAAAAATGCGCCGCAATTCCTCTGCCGCCTTATATCAAGCGGGCGGCGGACGAAAAAGACGATATATACTACCAAACCGTTTACGCAGACGATTCCGCCGGTTTATCGGTCGCAGCGCCTACCGCGGGACTTCATTTTACGGAAAAAATTATAAATTCCATAAAAGAAAAAGGCGGTATTTTTACGGACGTTTCGCTGAATATAGGCCTCGGCACTTTTTTGCCCGTACGGACTGAAGATATAAGGAAGCACGAAATACACAAGGAAACTTATACCGTAACAAAAGAAACTGCCGATATAGTTAACGGTGCGATAAAATCAGGAAACAAAGTAATAATTACGGGAACTTCGGCGGTAAGGTCGCTGGAATCGGCCGCAGTCGAAAATAAAAACGGCACTTGCTTGATAACTCCCCGTAAGAACGAAGAAACATCTTTGTATATATATCCAGGTTATAAATTTAAAGCGACTAAAAATCTGATAACTAACTTTCATCAGCCTAAGTCGTCGCTTTATATTATGATATGCGCTCTTATAGGCATTGACAAAACAAAAGCCGTTTACGAAGAAGCTTTAAAAAACGACTATTCACTGTTCAGTTACGGAGACGCTATGTACCTTTATAATATATAACACTTAATATACATATACATTACATCAAAAAATTACAAAAGAAATTGAAGGATTGCTTAACACGACGACAATGACGTATTAAAAAAATAAATAATATCTATAATATTTATAAAATATAACGATAATCGTTAATAATTGCATATGACTTTTAAAATAACCGCAAAAGATACGACAACCGAGGCAAGAACCGGATTGCTGGAAACTAAAAACGGAACCATAGAAACGCCGGTTTTTATGCCGGTAGGAACTATAGGAACGGTTAAGTCTCTTTCTCCTTTCGAGTTATATGACGAAGGCTTTAAAATTATGCTTTCCAATACGTATCATCTATTTTTAAGACCGGGGACGGACGTAATAGAAAAATTCGGTTCTTTAAGAAATTTTACTAAGTATAAAGGTTCTATATTGACGGATTCCGGAGGATTCCAAATTTTCAGCCTTGCAAAATTTGCTAAAATAAAAGATGACGGCGTTGAATTCATGTCGCATATAGACGGCGAAACGCACTTTTTTACGCCGGAAAGGGTAATAGAAATACAGAGCGTTCTTGATTCCGATATAATGATGCAGCTTGACGTTTTTTCGGGACCCGGCGTAAAAAAAGAAAAGGCGGAAAAGGATTTAGAAATTACGCTGGAATGGGCAGGAAAATCTATAGAAGCTAAAAAAAATTACCGGCGGGATAATCTGCTTTTTCTTATAACGCAGGGTAATTTCTTTGAAGATTTAAGGGAAAAATCAGCGCGCGCAATGTCGGACTTAAACGCCGACGGTTATGCGGTAGGAGGTTTGGCGGTAGGCGAATCTAAAGAAACTATGCTTAGAATGCTTGAAATTTCGGCATCTAATCTTCCGGAAAACAAACCCCGCTACCTTATGGGGGTCGGTACTCCTTCCGATATAGTTAAAGCCGTATCTCTGGGTATCGACATGTTCGACTGCGTACTGCCGACGAGAAACGCCAGAAACGGTTTCATTTTTACATCCAAAGGAACCGTAAATATAAAAAATTCAGCATATAAATCGGATACTTCGCCCATAGACCCGGAATGCGGCTGTTTTTGTTGTAAAAACTTCAGTGCGGCTTACGTAAGACACGCTTTCATGAGTAAAGAAATTTTTGCGCAGAGGCTTTTAACCATTCATAATCTGCATTATTATCAAGATTTAATCGCCAAAATTAGAAATGCCGTTAAAAACGGCTATTTTTACGATATTTTAAAAAAATATTCATCTTTGTTTTGACTTTCTTTTAATATAAATATAATATATAAAATTGCGAAATAAATTTAAAAAAATAAAGTCAAAGGAGTTAGAATGAAAATTGTATCCGTTTTATCCGATTTATTAAATGTTTTAAAAGTTAAATCTGCTTATGCCGCAGGAAGCGCGCCGGCAAAAACGGGCGGCGGATGGGAATCGACGCTGGAAAGTTTTGCGCCGCTTATTGCCATAGTCGCTATTTTTTACTTGTTAGTAATACTTCCCCAGCAAAAACGTACTAAAGAGCATAAAAAGATGATAGATTCTCTTAAAGTTGGCGACGAAGTATTAACTACGGGAGGCATATTAGGAGTTATTACAGGAATAGCCGACCAGCTTTTTACTATAGAAATCGCTAAAGACGTTAAAATAAAAATTACAAAGAGCGCGATTGCTACCAAAACCGTAAATAAACAGTAATATATAAAAATATATAATTCAAAAACTTTCTAACATTAATTTACCCTTTATATATATTATATATTCGATTTATTATTCATTAAATTTTTTAATAATATTAAATATTAACGATTATTTTTATGGTGAGGCTTGATGAAACCCGTTAAAACCAGAGTTATTTTAATATCGGTATTAATTCTAATATCCGTTTTTTCTATAATACCGTCCGTCTATCAAAATACGCCGGGATGGTGGAAAGCGGTAATAGGCAACGCCGAAATGCATCTTGGACTGGATCTCCAGGGAGGCGTTTATCTAGTAGAAAAAGTAGAAACCGGAAAAGCCGTGAAAGAAAAATTATACAAAGATTATGCCGACATAAAATCTTTCGTCGAAGCAAAAAAGATTGGAAAAACATCCGATTTAACTTTCAAAAATAATTATATAGTATTAAGCGGCAGTATTCTTAAGAATAAATCCGGCTTATCCGCTCTTAAAAGATATATTAAAAATCACCATGTTTCGTTAAATTTATCTAACGATATAATCAGTTTTAAACCGTCGGCGCTTTCTTTGTATAAAAAAGAAGCGGTTAGCGGAGCCGTGGAAGTAATGAGAAACAGGATCGACCAGTTCGGACTCGTCGCTCCTAAAATAGCAAGGCAGGGAAAAAATTTAATAGTCGTGGAACTGCCCGGAGTTAAAAACGTCAAACAGGCTATTAAATTAATAGGAAAAACGGCAAGGCTTACTTTTAAATTAGTCGACGACAAACACAATATAGTAAAAGCATTGAACGGTAAAATACCCAAAGGCGACGAAATCTTATATCATATAAAATATAATAAGTACAGCCACAAAACTACAAAAATACCTTATCTTTTAAAGAAAACGGTACTGATGGACGGTTCCGCTATTTCAAGCGCAAACGTCCAGATGAATCAGTATAACCAGCCTGAAGTGGGAGTTTCTTTAAATTCTGCGGGAACGCAGCTTTTCGCCAAAATTACTACAAAATATACGGGAAAAAGGCTTGCGATTATATTAGACCGTAACGTTATTTCCGCACCGGTAATAGAAGAACCTATACTTGGAGGCAACGCTTCTATTTCGGGACATTTTACTATAGCGCAGGCGGATAATCTTGCAATAGCTTTACGTTCCGGTGCACTTCCCGCTCCGGTAAAAATAATACAAAATAATACCGTCGGACCTACTCTCGGAGCGGACTCTATTCACGACGGAATACTTGCGGCTATAGTCGGCACCGTACTTGTTATTCTGTTTATGGTGTTTTATTATAAATTTTCCGGCCTAATTGCCGATTTCGCATTATTGGAAAACGTTCTTTTTCTTATGGCTGCCCTTTCGCTTTTCGGGGCGACGCTTACCCTGCCGGGTATAGCAGGTATTATACTTACCATCGGTATGTCGGTCGATTCAAATGTTCTTATATTCGAAAGAATAAGGGAAGAATTAAGGGAAGGTAAACCCGTAGTAATAGCTATAGAAAACGGATACAACAAAGCTTTTTTTACCATATTGGATTCTCACGTCACCGCTCTTATTACTGCCGCAGTTCTTTTCTATTTCGGTTCCGGTCCGGTAAAAGGTTTTGCGGTAACGCTTTCTCTGGGCATACTCATAAATCTTTTCACTTCATTAGTAGGTACGAAGGTTATATTCGATATAATTTCTAACAAAAAAGAACTTAAGAAATTAAGTATTTAACGATTATAAATAAAAACGGAAAGGAGTAAAAATTGGAATTTATAAAAAATACGCATTATAATTTTATAGGCAAAAGAAAATATTCTTTTGTTCTTTCGTCCATTCTGGTAATATTCGGCATTATTGAAATAATAACTATGATAGCCGGCACTGCAAAGATAGGAATAGATTTCACTGGCGGTTTATCGATGCAGCTCGCATTTAAACATAAAATATCTATTTCGTCCGTAAGAAAAGTCTTGATACCCGCCGGTTTTAAAGACGTTAAAATCGTTAAAATCAAAGGGAAGAACGATATTATAATACAGACTAAAGCTATGGCAAAAGATTTGAACGCATATACCGCAAAAATTAAAAAAGTGATGAAAAAATCTTTCAAAGAAAATCCTCCAAAAGTGGTCAGCAGCGAAATGATAGGTCCTTCCGTCGGTAAAAAACTTGCTAAAGACGCTGTTATAGCTATTGTTATAGCTATAATTGCCATAATATTATATATAACTTGGCGTTTTGAATTCAGATTCGGTTTAGCGGCGGCTATAGGTCTTGGACACGATGTACTTGCTTTGCTGGGAGTTATTTTTATCTTCCAGAAAGAGATAACTCTGCTCGTCATAACTGCGGTGCTTACGGTTGCCGGATACTCGCTTACGGACAAGGTGGTCGTCTTCGACAGAATAAGGGAAAATCTAAAAATAGAAACCGAAAAGGCAAAACATATAGATTTAAAAAGTCTGGTTAATATAAGTATAAACGAGGTCTTGACCAGAACGGTGGTCACTTCTCTTACCGTGGTATTGGTCGTATTGTCCCTTTTTTTCCTCGGAGGCATAGTTCTTCACGATTTTGCCTTTACTCTGCTTCTTGGGGTTTTAATAGGAACTTATTCGTCGATATTTATAGCAAGCCCGATTATGGTTATTTTAAACGAGAAACATTATAAGTAAAAGCGGCTGTATATAAATCATTAAATTAAAATATGGAAAAAGAATATGTATATAAATATTTAAAAGAACATTTGCCTTTATACCTGAGCAGTACCGCATCCTCGCTTATATCTAAAAGAATAATTTCCCAGTTAAATTCCGATCCGTTTTATAAAGTAGAAAACCTTGAAAACGTGGATTCCGGCGATATCTTAAAAATCAGTTTATCCTGCTTTATAGATAACTATCTTAACCCTTCTTTGAAATATCTTAACGACCCTTTTCTTATATCCGATATGGATAAAGCCGTTAAGCGCATTATAAAAGCGCTTTTGGAAGACGAATCGATTTGCATATACGGCGATTACGACGTGGACGGAATAACGGCTACTTCTTTTCTGGTTTCTTTTCTAAGGGAATTAAAAAAAATATTAAAAAAAAATGCGGATACCGATAATCGTTCTGTTTTTTATAAACTTCCGGACAGAATTAAAGACGGCTACGGTCTCGGTATAGACCCGATAGACGAAATATATTCCGAGATAAACGATAAGGGCGGCAAACCGCTGTCGCTGATTATAGCGGTCGACCTTGGAATAACGGGCGTTAAAGAGGTTGCGTATGCAAATTCCAAGAATATCGACGTAATAATATGCGACCACCATGAAGTGCCTTTAAACGGAGAAGAAGAAATCCTTCCGCCTGCATTCGCCGTATTAAACCCAAAACGAAAAGGAGATAAGTTTCCTTTTAAATTTTTACCGGGCGTCGGCATAGCCTTTAACCTTGGAATCGCGATAAGAAAAATTTTAGTAAAAGAAGAATTATTAGACAGTTATCCCAACCTCAAAGATTATCTAGATATAGTCTGCCTCGGCATAGTAGCGGATATAGTTCCTATGTATGGCGATAATAGAATTCTTACCCGTTACGGACTGCAGATATTAAATGAAAATCCCAGGTCCGGTATAAAAGAATTGAGACGTATATGCGGTCTGCATTTTGATAACGTAAACGAATCCGACATAGCATGGAAAATCGCGCCGAAAATTAATGCGGCAGGCAGAGTAGGCGACCCTGCCGTAGCAGTAGAACTTTTAACGCAAAACGACCAAAAAACCGCTTTTAATCTTGCACAGGAACTTGAATCTTTTAACAGAAAAAGGCAGCAGCTTGAAGACGCTTGCTTTACGGAAGCTATGAATTTAATAGAAGAAAAATCCAAAGTATCGGAAAAATCGCTTCCCATAATTATGCTAAAAGGCGAATCGTGGCACCCCGGAGTAATAGGTATTGTTTCATCCAAGATTTCCGATTATTTCAAAAAACCGGTTTTACTGCTCACAGGTTACAAAGAAAAAGTATATATAGGTTCCGCCAGGTCATGCGGAGATATAGATATATACGCTTTTTTAAAACAATACGAATCTTTTTTTATAAAATTCGGCGGACATAAAATGGCTTGCGGACTGACTTTGAAAAAAGGCTCCGATATCGAAAATTTTATAGACGCCGTAGTAAATAACGCTTCCGAATATAATAAGACGGCAAACGGCGATCTCAAAGCGGAAAAAACCGCATCGTCTTACTGCTATGACGAAGAAATTAATATAGAACTGCTTTCCGGCAGGGAACTGCCGGAAATAATAAAAATAATTTCCCCCTGCGGACCGTTAAACGAACAGCCTAAATTTTTATTGAGAGATATTAATTTATTAGATATTAACAGACGTGAATTCAAAAATAAAAATTCAAAAAACAAGGGTTATTTAAACTGCTATTTTACGCTTAATATTTCTGGAAATTCTCTCGATAAGGAAAAAGATGCGGCGAAACATAAGGCTATGGTATTCAACAGGCAAAAATCTATAAGGGATATTTTAAACAACTGCATAAACTGTACGGAGAATGCGATAAAGGTGGACGGCATAATATTTGAACTATTTAACGGCTATATAAAAATACTCGATTTTATCTAACAATATACAGGCGTTAGATTTTAGGCGGTTAAACCGTCCCGCTTTTTAAATCTCCATATAAAAGAAGATATAAGAATGCTGATTTCGTACATAGAGTAAAGAGGCACGGCTATAAAAAACATAGTTACTATATCGGCATGAAATGCCGCTATTATAAGACTTATAAGAAGCGCATATTTGCGGTATTTTTTTAAAAAATTAGGCTTCAATATGCCTGCAAGGGAAAACAGAGCGGAAATAAGCGGCAGTTCAAATATTAAACCGAATATAAGACCAAGCCTCAGAGCAAAATTAATATAATGGGTCAGGTTTATTAAGGGCGAAAGATTCGGACTCTGGTAACTTAACGAAAAATTAATAACTGCGGGCCATATATAAAAAACCATAAAAATTACGCCGGAAATAAAAAAAAGCGTACCGAAAAATAAAAAAGGTAAAAGATACATTCTTTCTTTTTTTAAAAGCCCCGGCTTTATAAACTGCCAGAACTCAAACAGAATAAAAGGAAATGCAATCATAAGCCCCAGAATAAGAGAAACCTTAACCTGCATAAAAAACGGCTCAAGCGGTTTTGAATAGTGCAGAATATGTTTTTGAAATTTTTTAGGAGTCTTATTTAATCCGAACGAATAATAAACGAAAGGTATTTTTTTCTTTATAATTTTTTTTGCATATCCGGCAAAATATGTTATATATGTCGGCTTTTCCAAAGGAGTTTCTATAATATTTATAGCCTTATAAGATAAATGCCATGAAAAACCCATGCAGATTATTATCGCTATAAATACATAAATAATCCTCTTTCTTAGTTCGGAAAAATGTTCGACGAATGACATTCTTCCTGCTTCGTTAAGTTTGGAAGGTTCTTTATTTTTATTGTTTTTATTCGGCATCTATCTTCTATAACTATAACGTTTAGCAAAAAAAGCAAGTTTTAAAATAAGAGAAATAACAGGATAATCAATATTGTGACAGTACCGGAATTGAATTCCGGTACCGTATTTAAAAAAGCGGAATTGCAAAACCGCCTATAGGTATAAACCATAAATTAAACTTTGATTTATATGCTCGGACTCCCAATTACGCTTTTAAATTGAAGCAATGCTTTATTAAAAGGCCGCTTTTTGGGGCTTAAAACGCATACTTAAGATTTCTGGACGTAAAATTTAAATTTTCCGCCTTCTTCCGAAGATTCCAACAGCTTATTTCCTGTCCTGTTGCACCAAGCCGCCATGTCGTTTTTTGAACCGGGATCGGTCGATATTACCTCAAGGACCTGTCCTGAAGACATGGTGTCGATTTCTTTTTTTGTTTTGACGATGGGAAGAGGGCATGATAACCCGCTTGCATCAAGTGTTTTGTTTGACGATACTGCCATAATGTAACCTCCTTAATAAATAATAATATTAAAATTATACATCTCTTGAATAAACAAATGCAAATGTATAATTCTTAGATTCTTTTAGCTTATTACTTAACGATAAAAAAGTCAATAAAGATTTTTATATCAATTTTTTTTAAAACTCTGGTATAATTTACATATTATGAATTTCAGTATATTAATATTTATAGCCGTATTTTCCGTTGCAATAGTGGAACTTAGCGAAGTGTCGGCTATAGTTTTTATAGTGGGTGAAGACATAGGGCTTTCCAGCGCGTTAGCCGGCGCCCTGATAGGATTCGTCGGAACGCTGTTTATTCTTTTCTTAGGCGGAGTAACTATAATTAAAACGGTACCTATAACTACAGTCAAATTAATAATAGGCGGGATACTTTTAGCGGTCGGTTTATATTTTTCTTATAAACTGATAAGTTTTGTATTCTATTTAACTCCTTTTTCAAAAAAAATAGGAGAAAAACCGCTTTTTAAAAAAGCTGAAAGCGCTATGGTAAAACATCAAAAATGCTCTTTCAAATCCTTCATCGTGGCGCTAAATGCCGTAATAATAGAAGCATTCGAAGTAGCGGTTGTGGCAGTCCCTTTTGCCGTTACGGACAAACAGTGGCTTTCGGTAATATCGGCTCTTGCCTTAAGTTCAATCATAGTTATACTGCTTTCGGTTTATTTAAGAAAATATTTTAAGAAAATACCGTCTCACTGGATGAAAGGATTGGCATCCGTTCTGCTATTGAGTTTTGGAATTTACTGGGGTTTACAGGGATTTAATATAAATATAGAGGATGACTATCTTGCGCTTATTATATCGGCAATCGGAATAATATTACTGATGCTTTCTTTTATATTCGATAAAATAGGTTATGCCTCTAAAAGCAGGAAAAAGATATAATATTTCGGTCTTCTGCTACTTTTTCTTTTTAGGCGGGAAAAACAAAGTTACGACCTGCCCTTCTTTGCCGGGCTTTCCGATATCTTTGCCGTTATAATTCAATATAATACCGCCTGCGTTTCCTATTTTAATCCTTAATCTCTTATCTGCTTTCCAAGTCTTAGACTCTTCTGGATAAAGCATGGACGTTTTTGTATGCCTTTCGTCTATTTTGACCGCTACCCACGTTTTTTTTACTATTTTTCCTTTGAGCAGTATGCCGTATTTCTTAAGTTTTTTTTTAACAGGATTCACGGCGGCCGGAGAATTAAGCGGCATAGAGACTTTATGCGTCTCTGAGGCTCTTAATGTTTTTATGTAACCGTATAATTTTAACGAAACATAAGACAAAATAATAATTAAAATTCCGCCGAATAATATGAATAAAAATTTTCTACGGAAACTCTGTGATCTCTTTATTTCTTCTTTAAATTTTTCTCCGACTATATCTTCGACCGCTTTGCCGGTAAAATTGCTTTTTAATTCCGATTCAAATAAAGAAACGGCCTTTTTTTCATCGGCATTTACGGTTTTTGCAAGAAGTTTTATATATCCTTTTAATAGCTGAGGTGAAGAAAACAAAGAAAAATCGTCGTTTTCTATTGCTTCTATATAAGACGCATTTATTTTGGTTATATTTGAAACTTCCGCTATTCCAAGCCTTGAAGACTTCCTGCTCGTACTTAGATATTCTCCGACAGTTTCATAATAGGAATCTTCATTTTCCATAAATATGCACCCGCTTTATTTTAACAAGATAAGGATTTTCTTAATATATTTTAAAGATTCTACGCCGTATTTATCCGCTTTATCAGCACCATACACCGAATAAAATATATATTTTGCTTTATTATATCTTTTTTGTTTAAAATATATCAAGCCTTCGTAATATTTGGCAGGCATAAAAAACATATTTGCATCTAATGTTTTTTTAAAATAATACAGCCCTGCCGGCAGATTGTTTTCTAAAAGCATACATTTTCCAAGATAATAATAAGTTAAAAAATAATTTTTGTCGAGAAGCATGGACACGGTCAATATTTTTTTCGCTTTTTTAATTTTGTTTTCGGCTATATAAATTTTTGCAAGCTGCGTATAACTTTCGTAAGGTTTGTTATAAAAAGGATTTTTTAATGCTTTTTTCAGATATATTTTTGCCTGCCTGTAATTTTTCTTTTTTATGTATATTAAACCTAAATTATAATATGCATCCGAAAATTGAGGATTTATTTTTACGGCTTTTTTAAAGTTTTTTACGGCTCTGTTCTCGCGGGCGGTTTTCATATATATTATACCTATGGCGTTATAATTTTTAGCGGAATACGAATAAAACATTTTAGCCCTTATAAATTCCTGCATTGCTTTTATATAATTGCCGTTATGATAAAAACCTACGCCGAGCCTATAATAAAGATTCGATTTAAGTTTGTTTTTTTTGGAAACCGCCGACATGCCGCAACCGGACAGCAAAGGAAAAATTACCGCAGCAATTAATAATAAGACTGCAAACTTTAAAAAGCTTTTTTTACCAATGTATTCCATAATAAATAAGATAAATAATAGAATATTATTAAAGGGTTAATTAAATAAAACTATAAATGCAAGAGGATTTATACGTTAAGCTCCTCAAAATAAGTCATTTCCCTGAATTTTTTAAATCTTTCTTTAATTTCGTCCATCCGTATAGTCAAAAATCTGCTTACGGAAAAACCTTCTACGGCAAACGAAGCCATAATATTTCCGAACACGAGCGCTTTTTTAAGATTTTCAAACGACATATCTCCGGTATTATCCATATAGCCGAGAAAACCGCCCGCAAAAGAATCGCCTGCTCCCGTGGGATCTACGACGTTTTCCAAAGGATACGCCGGAACCATAAAAAATTTATTTTCAAAAAACATCGTGGCGCCGTATGCTCCTCTTTTTAAAATCAATATCTTTGCGCCGTATTTAAAAATAGTTTCGGCGCAGTCGAAAATTGAAGATTTACCCGTTAAAAGCCTTGCCTCGGATTCGTTGATTATAAATATATCGGTTAATTTAAGAACATTTATAAGTTTTTCTTTTTTACCGTCTATCCAAAAATTCATAGTATCTAGAGCCGAAAGTTTAGGAGAACTCATCTGTTTAAGCGCATCAAACTGTATTTCCGGATCTATATTTGCAAGAAATATCATATCGTCTTTAGAATCATGAGGAACAACCGGTTTAAATGAAGAAAATACGCCGAGTTCAGTCATTATAGTTTCGGGGTCGGACATATCGTAGCCGTATCTGCCCTTCCACCTGAAAGTTTTGCCGTCCTCTGTCTTGATATTTTTAATATTTATAGATCTGTCTTTAAAAACGTTTAAATGTTTTTTGTCGAAATCTTTGCCGACCGTTCCTATAATTTTTACGTCGGTTAAAAACGATGCCGCCATAGAAAAATATGTCGCCGAACCCCCTAGAATATCTCCTGTTTTTTCGAAAGGAGTTTCAATTTCGTCTATTGCTATAGAACCTATAACTGTAATTGCCATAAAATTACTCCATTAAATTAATTAATAATATTAATAACGGGCGGCGGCGTACTTAATTTGATTAAGGCAATAATTGCAGTAAAAAACCGCCCCGTTAAATTTGCTTTTGTTACTTTTTTGTAACGGGAGACTGTACGCCGTACCCCTGCTTTGCCGCTAAATATCCGGTGGTCCCGGCAAGTCCGCCTACCACCAAAAGCGCGCATCCGCTTAAAAAATTTATCGCGACTAAAAGTATAAATGCAAGAAGCGCAATTTTTATTTTTTTCATTAAATATCTTCCTCCCGCTCTCAATAAAATTATTATTTATATTGAAATAAATAATTAAAATTAGTAGAATATAATAAATTTTTTCATATATTCTACTATATATAATATTTTAAAATCAAATTAATTTAAAAAAAGGTATTAAATTATTATGCAAAAAACTAAGTATGCCCTTATTTCCGTTTACGATAAGACACAAATAACGGAGCTGGCGACGCATTTGGAAATTGCCGGCTATACGGTAATAGCAACCGGAAATACTTATAAATTTTTAAAATCGGCCGGAATTAATAAATTAAAAAAAATTGAAGAAATAACCGGCTTTCCGGAAATTTTGGACGGAAGGGTTAAAACTCTGCATCCTGCAGTTTTCGGCGGCATACTATCAATAAGAAACAACGAAAATCACAGAGACGATATGATAAAAAACGGAATAACCCCCATAGATTTCGTAATAGTAAATCTTTATCCTTTTAAAGAAATGAAAGACAAAGATATAACTTTCGACGAAAAACTTGAATTTATAGACATAGGCGGCGTTTCCCTGTTAAGAGCGGCGGCAAAAAATTTTAAAGACGTGACGGTCGTAATTAATCCTTCATTTTACGAAGATATAATTACTTTCCTTAAAAATAAAGAAAAAATTCCGCTGGAACTCAGAAAGCTCTACGCATATGAAACATTTAAACTAACTTCGGAATACGATTCGGCTATAGCCGGTTTTTTAAATCAGGATGCAGAATCCCGATTTTCCTCCGTCAATGCAGATTTTTACAAAGAAAATACGGAAGAAATTAATATAAACATAAAAAAAAATTTCAATCTAAGATACGGCGAAAATCCTCATCAAAAAGCGGCTTTTTATTCAAAAGACCGTTCGATGCCTTTTGAAAAACTTTCCGGCAAAGAAATATCTTACAATAATTTGCTAGACATAGATTCGGCGCTCGGAATTATTAAAGATTTTGAAGGAAATAAGAAAAAAGAATTTTTTTCCGCTATCATTAAGCATACCAATCCATGCGGAGCCGCTTTAAGTTCCGTCTCCCAAAAAGATGCCTTTTTAAAAGCAAGACAAACCGACGAAGTTTCTTCTTACGGCGGCATAATAGTATTCAATAAAAAATTAGATAAAGATACCGCTCTCGAAATTAAACCTTTTTTCGTAGAAATAATACTGGCTCCGGATTACGACAAGGAAGCATTAAATATACTTGAAACAAAAAAAAATACTATAATAATACGTTACGACAAGAAAATTACGGAAAGTTTTAAAGGTTATCCGTCTCTGAGAACGGCTTCGGGAGGAATATTAATACAGGAAACGGACGATGCATCCGACGATACGTCTAATTTCAAAACGGTAACCGGCGTTAAAATGCCGGAATCGGTATTAAATGACCTTTTATTTGCCTGGAAAATTGCAAAACACGTTAAATCTAACGCGATAGTGTATGCGAAAAACGGCGCTACCGCCGGCATAGGCGCGGGACAGATGTCCAGAATCGACAGCGCGGTATTTGCTCATGAAAAAATGAAAAACGCATACGGCGAAATAAAAGGTTTCGTCATGGCATCGGACGGCTTTTTCCCGTTTAAAGATTCAGTCGAATATGCCGCAGAAATCGGCGTAAACGGGATAATACAACCGGGAGGCTCTATCAGGGACGAAGAAGTTATAGATGCGGCAAATAAATTTAATATACCAATGATTTTTACCGGCATACGGCATTTTAAGCATTAAATAAATCTGCTCTCTTTTTGAAAATGGAAAATAATAAAATGAAAATATTAATAATCGGTTCCGGCGGCAGGGAAAATGCCATAGCCTATGCCGTTAAAAAATCAAAAATAGAAACAGAAATTTACTGCGCACCCGGAAACGGCGGGACCGAAACCGTTGCGGTTAACGTTCCTATTAAACAGGACGATATAAAAGGGCTTCTTGATTTTGCTTTAAAAAATACAATAGACTTAACCGTAGTAGGTCCAGAAATACCTTTGTCTATGGGTATAGCCGATGAATTTACTTCTGCAGGGCTTAAAATATTCGGACCCGACAAAAAAGCCGCGCTTTTAGAGTCGTCTAAAAAATTTTCTAAAGATTTTCTTAAAAAATATAATATAAAAACGGCAGGATACAAATCTTTCGACGATTTAAGCGAAGCCGAAAATTACGTCAAAAATAAGCCGCATCCTTTAGTTATAAAAGCAAGCGGGCTTGCGGCAGGAAAAGGCGTTTTCATTTCAAAAAATGCCGGGGAATCCGATAAAATACTGAAATCCATATTTGTCGACAAAATATTCGGCAAAAGCGGAGAGACGGTCGTTATAGAAGATTATTTAGACGGGTTTGAACTTTCTTATATGATAGTTACTGACGGAATATCATATAAGCCGTTAATTACCAGCATGGATTACAAAAAAATCGGAGACGGAGATACAGGAGAAAATACCGGCGGTATGGGCGCCGTTACGCCGAACCCGTATGTTTCCGAAGACTTAATTAACAAAATAAACAAAAACGTCATAGAACCTACGCTGGAAGGATTAAAAAAAGAAGGAATAAAATATAAAGGAATACTGTACGCAGGACTAATTATAAAGGGCGAAGATATCTACGTCCTCGAATTTAACGTAAGATTCGGAGATCCTGAGACTCAGGCCATACTCATAAGGCTTGAATCCGATATAATAGAACTGTTTTTAAGCGTAATAAACGAAAATTTAAAAGATTATAACCTTGTTTTCGACGGTAACGAGTCCTTATGTCTCGTTATTGCTTCCGGCGGTTACCCTAAAGATTATAAAACGGGTTACGAAATAATTTTTGATAAAAATTTTAATAATAATGGACTTACCGATAAAAACGGCATAGAATACTATATTTTTCATGCAGGAACAAAAAAAAACGGCGGAAAATACTCAACCGACGGCGGCAGAGTTTTAAACATCTGCGCAAAAGGGAAAGGAAAAGATATAATAAAAGCTGTTTACGATATTGCTGAAAAGATAGATTTTAAAGATAAATATTACAGGAAAGATATAGGTAAAGCTTTAAATTAATTTTTTAAGCAACAACTAAGCGATATAATTTATGCATTTAATTAAATTCAAACCTCAGGTACTACTTAATATTTTAATAAGTATTTTAACCGGCGTTTTTGCGCAGTTATCTATGAAATACGGAATGATAAATATTAAAAACGCTGCCGGAAGTTTAAGCGGTAAAAGCCCGGTTTCGTCATTATCCGCGCAACCGTTAAAATACAAAAAATATGTTTTAATAATAAAAACCGTAAAAATACTGACTGTTATTTTTATGAATAAGTTTGTTATAGCGGGAATAATCCTGTATTTGATATCTATGTTTTTTTGGATAAAAACGCTTTCTAAAATCGACCTTTCGGTCGCATATCCTTTTGTCAGTATCGGCATCTTGTTGACTGTGATACTTGCCGCCGTTACGCTTGACGAGCCGGTTCCTTTAATGAGATGGGTCGGGATTTTTATCACTCTTTGCGGCGTTTACGTCATAGTTTCGTCCCATGAAGACGTCGAAAACCATAAAAACGAAGAAAAATAATTAGAAACAAATAGAGATATAAATTTTTAAATAAAGCATATATTATAAAGAATAAAGTATGGTAAAAATTTATGAATTCAACGCATTGACTGATGAAGAATATGTTTTAATCAAAGAGCATCTTCGGAATTCCGGCATAATAATATATCCGACGGAAACATCTTACGCAATAGGCGGAAACGCTTTGAACGACAACGCGGTAAAAAAAATATACGCTTTTAAAGGCAGAGATTTTAAAAAACCGCTTCCGATATTGGTTAAAGATTTAAAAATGCTTGTAGATATTGCGGAATTAAAGAGGCCTGAAGAAGATTTAATATCTAAATTTTGGCCTGGACCTCTCACGATTATCTTTAAATTAAAAAAAAAGATACTTTTAAATAATTACTTATTTACCGGCGGTTTAGACTCTTGCGCCGCAAGAATTTCTCCTCATCCGTTTGCAGAAAAAATTTTTGATATGATTGATTTTCCTCTAATTTCTACGAGCGCAAATTCATCCGGTAAAGAAAGTTTTTCGGATTTTAACGAACTGAATAAAATGTTTTTATCCGGTATACCCGAAAAAGATTGCGCAAATGTTATAGCGATAAATGCCGGAGAGCTTACAGGCGGTTCTTCTACTATAATAAGATTACTTAAAAACGGTAAAAATATAGAAGTCGTCAGAGAAGGAGAAAACAATATCAAAAAAAGGCTTATGTGTTCTATTAAAAATAATTGATTTTTTTTTGATGAAAATAAACAAACCAAATAACAAAATGAAAGAGGTAAAAATATGAAAAACGTAGAAAATTCGGAAAACAAAACGGATATTCTTGGAATAATAGGCGGAAGCGGATTATATCAAATGGAAGGGCTGACTAACGTAAGGGAAGAATCGGTAGATACTCCTTTCGGAAGCCCGTCGGACAAGCTGGTATTCGGTGAAATAAAAGGTAAAAAATTAGTTTTTTTGCCGAGACACGGAAAAGGACATAGAATTTTGCCGTCAGAAATAAATTACGCCGCTAATATATATGCGTTAAAAGTTTCCGGAGTAAAAAAAGTTATTTCGGTCAGCGCCGTAGGCAGCCTTAAAAAAGAGATAAAACCGGGAGATATGGTTATAGTAGATCAATTTTTCGATTTTACCAAAAATAGAAAAAGTACTTTTTTCGGCGGGGGCATAGTAGCGCATGTTTCGATGGCGGAACCCGTCTGCCCTTATCTGCGCAAAATATTAATAGAATCCTGTAAGAATCTTAACGTCGCCTGCCATGAAGGAGGCACATATATATGCATTGAAGGACCTCAATTTTCCACGAAAGCGGAGTCTTATTTTTATAAAAATAACGGTTTTGACGTCATAGGCATGACTAACGCCACTGAAGCCAAGTTCGCCAAAGAAGCCGAATTATGTTACGCGACGATAGCTATGGCTACGGATTACGACTGCTGGCACGAAGAAGAAGAGAACGTTACCGCCGATATGATTATTAAAATTCTCCTCGAAAACGCTGAAAAAGCTAAGAAAATTATTAAAGAATCCGCCTCTAAAATAGACTTTACGAAAAGCGGCTTATGCTCCTGCAATTCGTCGTTGCGCCAAGCCGTAGTAACGGCAAAAAAAGACGTCCCCGACGAAACTTTAAAAAAATTGTCTATATTTAATTTATACGATTAATAATTAAAAACAAAAATAAAAGGGGGATTGACTTTATGGATGTTTTGATATTGACCGGTTCTAAAAACGATTTAGGCGATGTAGAAAACGCCGCGCAGACGCTTAAAAAATTCGGAATTTCTTACGAACTGCATGTATCGTCGGCGCACAGAACTTTAAAAAGAACGGTGGAATTAGTCGAATCTGCCGAAAAAAAGGGCGCAAAGGTCATAATAGCCGCGGCAGGAATGAGCGCACACCTCCCCGGCGTCGTCGCCGCAATGACTATCCTGCCGGTAATAGGCGTTCCGCTTAACGCCTCCGCCCTCAACGGATTAGACAGCCTGATGTCCATAGTCCAAATGCCGGGCGGTATACCCGTAGCGACCACCGCCATAGGCAAAAGCGGCTGCGTCAACGCCGCCCTTTTAGCAGTATCGATTCTTGCCTTATCGGATAACGCCCTGTCGGAAAAATTAAAACAGTACAGAAAAGATATGGCGGACTCGGTAATTAAAGCAGATGAAGAGATTAACAAATAA
>JAJYHI010000017.1 GCA_021784835.1 bacterium | reverse complement strand
GATATTAAAATTGTTATGCTCTAAGTCATTAATAATTATGGCTTGATTTTCACATAGCCAAGTTTAATATAACTATAATAATTTAATAAAATTAAATACTTGCAAAGCAAGGACTTTGGATTGTGACTCCGGTGGTCGCAGGTTCAAAACCTGTCATCCACCCCACTTAAAACCGACGCAGATGACAAAAAGGTATAGTCATTTAGTGCCAAGTACGCTGAAAAAAGCGGTTAACGATGTATAGGACAAGAAATAGAACAGATTTTTATAATTTTATTGATAACCTGTCTTAAATTAAAAATTAAGATTGGAGTTATTATGGCTGATTCAATATCCTTTAAGGACTCTATAATTTCTTTTTCTTCCTCGTCTATATAATTACTACTTATTGTTTTTCTCATTTTTTTGTCTCCCATTATTTTTTTAAATCTTTTGTCGGGATATATGATTTTTAGAAAAATTTCATTTTAGTATATACTTTAAAAAATTTTCTATAGTTTGGAATTTATTTAAAAAGCTGATAAAATAATAATATCAACATATAATTTTTAATGCAAAATATAAAAGGCGATCTAATATGGCAAATGCTCATATAAAGGAAAATATATTAAACCAGGTGGATAAACTACCGTACGATATGCAGCTTCGCGTTCTGGATTTTGCAAATTCGTTATCTCCCAAAGGCGTGAAGGGAGATATACTCTCCAAATTCAGAGGGTCAATTTCTTCGGATGATTTAAAACTTATTGAAAGCGCTATAATGGAAGGATGCGAAAAGGTTGACATGAATGATCGGTAGGATAATTTTAATTTTGCATAGAAATATTCAGATTTATATTAAATTCACATTTCATATTAATTAAATATACGGAGAATAAAAATGGACTTATCAGATATAATAGAATCAAGAAGAGCTTACAGGTCGTTGGAAAAAACCGAAATAAGCGAAGACCTTATAAAGACGCTAGCTCAGTCGGCTTCGCTTTCGGCATC
This sequence comes from bacterium, assembly GCA_021784835.1. The sequence goes on along the minus strand of JAJYHI010000017.1, from coordinate 6,845 downwards.
CTGTTATAATCATCAGCCATGGAAGTTTGTGTTCGTTTATGAAGATACGGTTCTTAAAGAATTGAAAACAGCTCTTGCGAAAGGCAACGCTTGGGCGCAGAACGCTTCTATGATAATAGCAGTTTTATCTAAAGCAGCCGACGACTGCGTCCTTGATTATAGAAAATATTATCTTTTCGACACGGGAATGGCTTCTGCTTTTCTTATTCTCAAGGCTACCGAACTCGGTTACGTCGCACATCCTATAGCAGGTTATAACCCTGAGATAGTTAAGGGAGTTATAAAATCTCCGGAAGACATGGAAGTTGTTACTCTTATTATATTCGGCAAGCATAAAGAAGATATTGATCCGGTTTTAAGCGAAAAACAGAGAAACGACGAAATTAAACGTCCTCAGCGCAAATCGTTAGGCGAATATGCCTGTCTTAACAAATATTGTTTGTAATGCCGGGAATAGGTCTGCGATAACGATAATAGTAACTTATTAATTGTTAATTTACCTTTATTTAATAAACTTTATATAATATATAAATGGATTAAATAATAAATAATGTTTTCAGATTTTTATTTAAATATTGAACTGTTCCATCCGGAAGCCGTAATGCCTAAGAGGGCTATTCAAGGCGATGCGGGATTAGACCTGTTTGTCTGCGAAAAGACCATACTAAAACCGAATGTTTTAATTTCGGCGCATACTGGAATCAAAATTGAATTTCCTGCGGGTTATGCGGCGATTATAAAAGAAAAATCGGGTTTGGCGTTAAAAGCAATAGAAATTAAAGCTGGAGTTATAGATCATGAATACAGGGGGGAAATAATCGTTTTAACGAAAAATATGTCTAAGGATATTATTACGTTACTGCCTTGCCAAAAAATAGCCCAGATGTTAATAGTTCCGGTATGGACGGGAGAGCCTAACCTAGTACCTAAGGTCGATGAAGATACCGATAGAAAAGACGGCGGATTCGGTTCTACAGGGTTATAAATACAAAAATACAGTTAAATTAATTAATAATATAAAATGATAAAAGTTAATTATTCTTTTGCTGATAAAGAAGAACGCGGAGACGGAAAAGATGCAGAAGGTTTTAGAAAAAACAGAACGACTTATCGCAATCTTTTTGAAAGAATAAAGCCCGATGAAAAAGAAAAAATTATGGAAAAGATTGATAAAAAAGAGATAAGGAAGTATATAGAAGAAAAAAATTTCAAAAATATCGAAAGCGATGGAAAATAAAACCGCCGTAATATTCGATACCGAAACAACCGGCTTTACCCAGCCTGTTTTAATAGAAGCCGCAGGTATTATTATTAACGGCAATCCTTTAAACGAACAGGACGATACTTTCGTCAAACGCTATAATCCCGGCAAGCCTATTTCTTTCGGCGCTATGGCTATTCATAATATATTGGACTGCGAATTAAAAGATTGCCCTCCCGCATCCGAATTTAAGCTTCCGGATAATACTGCCTATATAATAGGGCATAACATAGATTACGACTGGCAGGTAATAGGAAAACCTCAAGTCAAAAGAATAGACACGCTTGCAATGGCAAAAAAAATATGGCAAGGTTTTGATTCTTATAATTTATCGGCATTGACGTATGCATTGACGGAACCTGAACGGAGGCCGGAAGTAAGAAAAATTCTTGTCGACAGACATAATGCGCTGACCGATGCAAAACTTTGCTTGGATATTTTACGTTTAATATTAAAAGAAAAACCGGAATTAACTTCATGGGGTTCTATTTGGAAGTTTTCCGAAGAAGCACGCATACCCGATACTATGCCGTTCGGTAAACATAAAGGGATGCCTATTAAAGACGTGCCTAAAGATTATAAAGAATGGTTAAAAGGACAGCCGGATATAGACGAATATTTATTGAAAGCTCTAGTATCATAATAAATGTTAATATAATTCATTTAATAAATAAGTATAATAAAAAAATAAATATAATTAACATCTTAAATTAAAATAATATTTTACATGCAAATCAAATTGCCGAAATTTTTTAGAAGATTAGATAAATTCATACTGTGTATAGCCGTTTCTACAAGCATAGTAGTCGCCGGAGTATCCGCCTATCTGTTGTCTAATTTTGGAGACAGAATAATTAAATACGAAAGCGACACGACGGCCGAATATATTTCCAGACAAACTTTCAATACTATGTTTCAGATTATGAAAAAGGGATGGAACGAAAAGCAGGTTATGACTTTTATGAATGCTTTAAAAAAATCCTCTAAAAACGATAATACAGTAAAGACTTCAATATTTAGAGGAGCCGTAGTCGATAAACAGTTCGGAAAAATTCCTCAGGGCAAAGAAAATTTTATAGTCAAAAAAGTATTCAAAACTAAACGCCCATTTCACGCTGTCGTAAACGGAAATATCGTATATGCTTATCCTTTAAAAGCGCAAAAAATGTGTTTAAAATGCCATACCATGGCAAAAAAAGGCGACGTAAACGGAGTCATAGAGGTATCTTTCGACCCGTCGTTTTTGAGAAGCAGACTAGAAGGCTATTTTATACTTATTATATTTCTTATCTTTATCCTCCCTATAGCTGGAGGCGTCTTCGTAACGCTAATCTTAAGGCGTTCCATAAAAAACGGAATGAAAAGCATAAACGGCGCTGTAGAGAGCATTAAAACCGTGAAAGATTTAAAAACTTTAGATAACAAGCTGATAGACTTAAAATTCGAAGAGTTTAACCGTATATATAATGGCGTAAGCGGACTTTCCGAAAGATTAAGGGATATAGCCGTAGATAAAGACGTCTTGGAGTTCGAAATTAAACTATTGGAGCGTTTCATTATTACCTCCGAAGTCGTTAAAGACTGGAAAGAGCATGTTTTTAACATGCTAAACGAAATGAATAAGATTATTAAGGTTTATAACGTTTTTTCCATATTTATGGAGGATGAAAGTTCTATTGAAATAGAAGTGTTCTGGAAAGGAGAGCCTACCGATAAAACAAAGAAAATATTCGACGAAATTATTTACCAAAACATATATCACAACGGACTAAGCACTTTTATCGTTCAGGGAATGGGGAAACACGAAATATTTCACAACGTATCGGATAGAAACGTTAAACTGCCAGACCTTAAAAAAGAAGATCTGATGGTTCAGACGAAAAAGATAATTCTAGAAGCCCCTCATATAGGCGGAATAGTGGGCATCGGCGTACAGTCCGAAGACGAAGTCGAAGGAGTAAAAGGCCTTGTCATAAACAGCGTTCTTACCACCCTTTTAAACGTCATCGGTTCTATCAAAGCGATATATAAATATACTAAAGACTTAGAATATTACGCGACCAGGGACGGACTGACCAACCTTTATAACCAGCGTGTCTTTATGGAGTTTTTACACTACGAAGTAGAAAGGTCAAAAAGGCATAATTTTACCTTCGGGGTAGTATTTATAGACTTCGACAATTTTAAACTTATAAACGATATGTACGGACATAACTTCGGCGACAAATTCCTGAAGGGCATTGCCGATATATTGGAAAAAGATAAAAGAAACGAAGATATAGCCGCAAGGTACGGCGGAGACGAATTCGTAATGATTCTTCCCGGAGCGGGAGAAGAGCAGTCTTATATGATAGCAAATAATATAAGGGAAAATATAAAGGCTTTTACGCTTAAAGAACCAATAACGGGGAAGTCCGTCGGCGCTACCGTTTCCATAGGAATATCGGTTTATCCTAATTCCGCTTCCGACGACAAAGACCTATTTTTATTGGCTGATAATATGATGTATAAGGCAAAAAAAGCGGGAAAAGATACGGTATATATCGCCAAAGAGGAAGACGCCGTAGCGGCTTTTAAAGAAGTTTCCGAAAAAAGCAAAATGGTTATGGACGCTTTGGAAAAAGATATAATATTGCCATATTTTCAGCCTATCATAGATATTAAAACCGGAAGACCCGTCGCCCACGAACTGCTTATGAGGATAAAATTAGAATCTATCTCTTCCAAAGGCGATGAATCCTTCAACATAATATCCGCCGGAGAATTTATAGAAATAGCCGAAAGCATAGGAGTCGCCCACAAGTTGGATTTAATACTTCTCGAGAAAGCCTTTCAAAAAATTAAAGACGAAAATTATTCTTTGGATATGTTCATCAATCTTTCCCCTAAATCTTTGATAGTGGCGGATTACGTCAAGACCGTAAAACAGCTGTCTTTAAAGTACCGCATAGATACTTCCAAAATAGTTTTCGAGCTTACGGAAAGAGAGACCGTCAAAAATATTTCCCTTCTCGAAAAGTTCGTAGCAAATCTTAAATACGAAGGATTTAGGTTTGCCGTGGACGATTTTGGTTCCGGTTTCAGTTCGTTTATGTATCTTAAAAGATTTCCCATAGATTTTCTCAAGATAGACGGCGAATTTATAATGGGCATCTTTGAAGATAAAATGGACAGGGCAGTCGTCGTCAGCTCTATTTCTATCGCAAAAGAAATGGGCATAAAAACTATCGCCGAATTTATCGAATCCGAAGAAGTTCTCAACGAACTTAAGGAGCTTAAAGTCGATTACGCCCAGGGCTATTATACGGGGAAACCGGCGGAAAATTTTGTTATTTGTTAAATGATAGCCAAGGAAAAAGCGTCGGATTAATTTTCTGCAAATAACTTTTATGTTAAATTGACTGTTTCGTATGCGGAAAATAAACAGCTTTTCCTTTGGCCCGCTTGGTCATGCTTTTTGTTTTTTTTGTATGTGAAATGCGAATCCTATTCGGTCATTTTATCTATATGAAGGCCTGACGTTAATTCGGATTCGGCATTTAAACTTGTATTTAATTCGGCATTATCCGGATTTCCGCCTGATTCTCTCAATGCTTTTTGTCTTATATGTTCTTCAAGAATTTTTTCGTTTTTTTTCTTTATTTCCATATATTCGAGGACGTCTTCGGCGTTAAACACCCACACTCTTCTCAAAAAATTTTCCATTTCGCGTCTTTCTTTATGAATTAAATTTATTTTATCGATGAATTCCTGATAGCCCATTTTTTTCTTCTTAAGCACAGTCTTTTTCCTTTTGTGAAGTTTTCTTTTGTCCAAAATAAGTACCTCCTTTTTATTTTTTTAATTAATATTATAAATTTAAGCGCGTTTTTCATTTATATCATAAATTTAGTTAAAAAATTATGAAATTTTTGTTACAATTATGTTAAATTTATGTTAAATTTGTGTTACAAAATCATTTGAAATATTGAAATAATAAAGCGTTGACGGGTTTTTTATACAACCGCTTGTTTCAAATTTATTTTATTATTTCTAAAATAAGTGTATAATAGAAAAAAATAATTATATTACACGGTTAAAATTATGAATTTAAACTATCCTTTCGTAAGACCTAGAAGGCTTCGCAATTCGCCTCAATTATTAAAATTAGTTCAAGAGACTAAATTGGACCCGTCAAAATTTATTATGCCTTATTTCGTTTCGCACGGAAAAGGAATTAAGGAACCTATAGGCACTATGCCCGGGCAGTTTCGCTATTCTATAGACGAACTTTTAAAAGAACTTCAAAAAGTCGAAGATTTAAAAATAGGCGGCATACTTCTTTTCGGTATTCCGGAGCATAAAGACGAATTTGCGTCCGAGGCTTATTCTGATAACGGAATAATGCAGCAGACCGTGAAAGCCGTAAAAGACGGATATCCCGATATTTTAATTATTAACGACGTATGCATGTGCGATTATACTTCGCACGGCCATTGCGGTATAGTCGATGAAAAAGGTTACGTTAAAAATGACGAAACGTTGGAATATCTTGCAAAAATTAGCGTTTCTTACGCAAAAGCAGGTTCGGATATTATAGCCCCTTCGGATATGATGGACGGAAGGATAAGAAAAATAAGGGAATCTTTAGACGATGAAGGATTTGTAAATATACCTATAATGTCTTATTCTTCAAAATATGCTTCCGCATTTTATTCGCCTTTTAGAGATGCAGCCGACTGTTTCCCTAAATTCGGCGACAGAAAATCATATCAAATGGATCCGGCGAATTCAGACGAAGCGGTACTGGAAACCGAGCTTGATTTAGAAGAAGGCGCGGATATCATTATGGTAAAACCGGCGTTAAGCTATCTGGATATAATTTACAAAATAAAACAGACTTTTAAAAGACCTCTTGCCGCTTATAACGTATCGGGAGAATATTCCATGGTAAAGGCCGCCGCTAAAATGGGTTACGTCGACGAAGAACTTGCGGTTTTAGAAACGCTTACTTCTATGAAAAGGGCGGGCGCCGATATTATTATAACCTATTTTTCGCTTTATGCCGCAAAACTGATCGGATAAATTTCTAACAATATTAAATATTTTTTAGAAATATTGCGAGGATATATACAACATATATTTCTATACCGGATACGCTTAATCGTACTATTTATAGAGCTATAAAAAAATTTAATTATAATATTTAAGGAGAAAACTAACCGATGAAAATATTGGTAACTGGGGGAGCGGGATTTATAGGCAGCCATATAGTCGATATGCTTGCGGATAATAATCATGAGGTTGCGATAATCGATAATCTTTCAAGCGGTTTTGAATATAACGTCAATAAAACTGCAAAATTAATACGGTCGGATATTAACGATTTTAACGGAATTGAAAAAATATTTTCGGAAGAAAAGCCGGATATAATATATCATTTAGCTGCCCAGATAGACGTCAGAAAGTCCGTTGCCGATCCTATTTTCGATGCCAGGACTAATATTATGGCAACCATTAATTTAATTAAACTTTCTAACGATTTTAAGATTAAAAAGTTCATTTTTTCTTCAACCGGCGGAGCTATATATGGAGATACGGACGA
>JAJYHI010000136.1 GCA_021784835.1 bacterium | reverse complement strand
GTAATTTTTATATTTCAAAAGGAAATTACGCTTTTAGTCATAACCGCCGTTTTAACCGTAGCGGGATATTCGCTTACCGATAAAGTCGTAGTTTTCGACAGAATAAGGGAAAATTTGAAAACCGAAATGGGTAAGGCTAAGCATATCGATTTAAAAAACCTCGTAAATATAAGTATCAACGAAGTTTTAACGAGAACGGTCGTTACGTCGCTGACGGTCATACTCGTCGTATTATCGCTGTTTTTCCTCGGAGGCATAGTTCTGCACGACTTTGCGTTTGCTTTATTGCTCGGAGTATTAATAGGAACCTATTCCTCGATATTTATCGCAAGCCCTATTATGGTTATTTTAAACGAGAATCACTATAAATAAATTTAGTATTAGAAAAGTGCGTATAAATTTAAAATTAAAATATGGAAAAAGAATATGTTCACCGATATTTAAAAGAACGTCTTCCGGTATATTTCAATAATACAGCTTCATCACTTATTTTAAAGAGAATACTTGCCCAGTTAAATTTCGACCCTTTTTACTCCGATATATTTACCGGCGGCGATAAAACGCCTCTGGACTTTTTTATAGACAACTACCTGAATCCTTCCCTTAAATATTTGAACGACCCTTTTCTCATATCGGATATGGAAAAAGCCGTAACCAGAATATCTAAGGCTCTATTAAGCGGCGAATCCGTCTGCATATACGGGGACTACGACGTGGACGGAATTACGGCGACGTCTTTCCTTGTTTCCTTTTTAAGGGAATTAAGAAAAGCTTTAAAGCTGGAGCAAAACGGCGGCAGTGAAGGCGGCTCGTCTATTTTCTATAAATTGCCCGACAGGATAAAAGACGGTTACGGTCTGGGAATAGAGCCTATTAATGAAATTTACGATTTTATAGGAGAAAGCGGCGCAAAACCGCTCTCACTTATGATAACAGTGGATTTGGGCATTACTGGAACCAAGGAAGTTCTGCATGCAAACTCCAAAAATATAGACGTAATAATATGCGACCACCATGAAGTTCCTTTAAACGGGGAAACCGAGATTTTGCCGGACGCTTTTGCAATACTTAATCCTAAACGCAAAGGAGATAAATTCCCGTTTAAATTTTTACCAGGGGTAGGCATTGCGTTTAATCTCGGCATCGCCCTGAGAAAACATTTAGTAAAAGAGGGTCTGCTGGCTGAATATCCCAATCTTAAGGATTACTTGGATATCGTATGTTTGGGTATCGTAGCCGATATAGTCCCTATGTACGGTGACAATAGAACCCTCACGCGCTACGGTCTTCAAATAATTAACGCGGGACAAAGACCCGGCATAAAAGAACTCAGGCGCATCTGCGGACTGCATTTCGATAACGTCAACGAATCGGATATAGCATGGAAAATAGCTCCGAAAATAAACGCCGCCGGTAGGGTCGGCAATCCAGCCGTTGCAGTGGAGCTTTTAACTCAAAATGACCCTAAAATCGCTTTCGGTCTTGCTCAAGAACTGGAATCGTTCAACAGAAAAAGACAAATGCTTGAAGACGCCTGCTTTAACGATGCGATAAACCTCATTAAAGAAAAAGACGGCAAAGAAGAAATGCTCCCCATTGTTATATTAAAAGGAGAATCCTGGCATCCTGGCGTAATAGGCATAGTATCCTCGAAGCTGTCGGACTATTTGCAAAAGCCCGTCCTGCTTCTTACCGGATTCAAGGAGAATGTTTATATCGGTTCGGCAAGGTCATGCGGCAATATCGACATATACGCTTTCTTAAAAAGTTACGAGTCCTTTTTTTCTAAGTTCGGCGGACATAAAATGGCTTGCGGATTAACCGTGCGAAAGAACGGAGAGATAGACGATTTTATCTCCGCGGTTTTAAAAGACTGCAAAAAAAATATTTACGAAGAACCGGAACAAAACGGCGCAAAATTGAACATAGCGCCGGAAGAAGCACAGAAAGACGAAAAACCGACTGTTAACAGCGGAACCTTAGAATCGGACTACGATGAAGAAATTAATTTAGATTCTCTCTCCGATAAAGAACTTTCCGAGGTTATAAAATTAATGTCTCCCTGCGGACCGCTTAACGAAAAGCCCAAATTTTTAATTAGAAATATCACGCTTTTAGATATTAACAGGCGCGAGTTTAAAAATAAAACCCCGAAAAAAAATAATGCGGCTAATTGTTATTTTACTTTGAATATAGCGGAGTCTCATCCATCCGGAGAGAACGGCGAAACAAAACATAAAGCGATGATGTTCAACAGGCACGGAGCCATAGAAAATATTTTAGGATTGGATGGCTTGGATAAAAATAAAATTGCCGAAAATAAAATTACCGTTGACGGAATTATATTCGAATTTTTTAACGGATATATAAAAATTCTGAATTTTATATAATACTGATACATTTTATTTATTATTATGAAAATTTTTACCGCCGTAGAAATTGATTACAACCAGTTTAAAATACTTGAAATTCTCAAAAAAAGACGCGGTTATTTTTTGAATAATTTTGTAAACGCAACCGTCGACGGTTTGGATTACCGGGATATAAACTCGGTATCTATGAATCTCAGTAAAATTATGAACGAAAATAAAATCGGCAGGAAAAATGTAATAACTTCCATTAACGGGAACTCGGTTTACAGTTTTAATTTTTTTTTGCCGAATATGCCCGAATCCGACCTCAGAATCGCCGTCGAATATGAACTTAAAAAACTTCTTCCTTTTCCGGTATCCCAGTGCGTATTCGATTATATATATACCGAAAAAATAGATGAATCCGGAAACGGAACTTTAAGCGTTACGGCGTTTGCCTCAAAAGAGGACGATATAAAAAATTTTGAAGAAATATTCGATAGGTCGGAAATTAGAATAAAATCGATAGAATGTAAAACAGTATCGATTTATAATAATATAAGATATATAAATAAAAATCAAACCGGCCATCTCTTGCTTTGCGACATAGGCGATAAATCTATAAAAATAGTCATAATATTAAATAACGCCGTTAATTTTGAAAGAACTGCGGACGGATTAAGCTTAAAAAATCAAAATTACGATGAAGCTTCAAACCTTATAGCAGATGAATTAAAAAGAACTATAGATTTCTATTTTGCCGGAAAATCTCTGCCTCCTATAGACAAAATTATTCTCACGGGCATTTTTTCCGGTAAAAACGGGTTTGACACAAAGATTTCCGAGGCTACGGCTTTTAGGGCTTATTCGGTTTCAATCCTGAATCTTATAAACTCAGGAAAACATTCGTTTTATTTATCCGAAAGATTAAAAAACCGCAATATAAACGAAGATTACGAATTTTTCAAGCCGCTGGAAGAAATGTGGACTACATTCGGATTGATCATTAATAGATGAATAGAAGAATAAATGAAAAAGAAGAATTCGGAAAAGACAAGGATTAATTTATTGCCTGCTAAAGACAGGAGCCGCATTGCAAAAAGCAGGAAAAGGCTCGTAATATTTTTTTTAATTACAGGTTATCTTATATTTATAGTTTTATTGGATTTAACATTCGTTCTCAACAACAATTATAAAAAAAATTATCTGTCGCGGCTAAATCAACGGTTGACCGTACTCAAAACAAAAAACATTTTAAACGAAACATTCGAATCCGCAATAGATAAAAGAAAAATTCTTTTGGAGGCAATACAAAAAAAAATATCGGTCATAGACTCCCTTAAAAAACTTAAAGTTGCATGGAATAAGAAAATAAGCGAGATAGTCGCGGCGTCTCCCGACGGGGTATGGATGAGCGGATTATCTCTCGAAAAGGGTATTATAGCAATAAACGGAAACAGCGTATCGCTGTCAGGAATTTCAACTTATATAAATAATCTTAAAAATACAGGGTTATTTACGAAGATAACGCTTACGGAAGCGCAAAGAAAGATTATCGGCGGCAATACTTTTTATTCTTTTGATTTAAAAGCCTTTTTAAATATCCGGAATATTAACTTTAATAATAAAAAATGATAATGAGGCCGCTCGAAGAGATAAAAAAAATACCGGCATACTTCAGAACCAATAAAATAATCTTGGTTATACTTATGGCTTTCGTTTTTATTTATTTAATAAATCAGGATATATTTTTAAACGCCGTAGAGAAAAATATCGCTGCAAAAGATATGGCGATATTAAAGCTAAAAAACCGGATCAATACGATAAAAAACACGACCGGATCCCTTTCGCGCGAAAAAAATAGTTTATACGGTCTTAAAAATCAAATTGCGGCATTAAAATTAAAATTAAAAAACGAAGAAATTATGCTTCCTAAGACTTTTATAGTTGCGGATTTAATTAAAAATATAGCGTTGAATAAACCTGCGGATAATTTTGCCATAGAAAATATAAATTTCGGAAAACCTGTCAAGTATGAAAGCGTAATGGCTCTGCCGGTCAACATTTCAATAACGGGAGGCTTCAATAAAACGGTAGAATTCATTAAAAACATAAACTCTATGAAAAGAATTTTTACGATAGACTATGTTTCTATTAAAGCAAGCAAAAAATCTTTTCCCGATATTAAAGCAGACGTAAAAGGGTTCGTATTTTCTATGGGCGGTTAGGTTAATGAACGGACGGCGATACTTCGGCGGACGGCTTCTTTTTGAATTTCCATATAAGGGAAGATATAAAAATACTGATCTCGTACATCGAATAAAGCGGCACCGCTATAAAAAACATAGTGACTATATCGGCATGAAAAGCGGCAATAATAAGGCTTATTATCAGGGCATATTTTCTATATTTCTTCAGAAACCCGGGTTTTAATATTCCGGCGAGGGAAAAGAGAGCGGACACTAACGGCAGTTCGAATATCAATCCGAATATCAATCCCAGCCTCAAGGCAAAATTAATATAATGGGTCAAATTTATCAGCGGCGACAGGTTCGGGCTCTGATAACTCAGGGAAAAATTAATAACGGCTGGCCATATATAAAAAACCATAAAAATTACGCCTGAAATAAAGAACAGCGTTCCGAAAAACAAAAAAGGCAGTAAATACATTCTTTCCTTTTTTAAAAGACCGGGCTTTATAAACTGCCAGAATTGAAACAATATAAAAGGGAGGGCGAGCATAAACCCGAGAATGAGGGATACTTTTACCTGCATAAAAAAAGGTTCCAGAGGTTTTGAGTAATGCAGGATATGTTTTGTGAATTTTTTAGGGGTTTTATTTAGCCCGAACGCATAATAAACCGAGGGGGTTTTTTCTTTTATAACATTTTTTGCGTATCCGGAAAAATACGTAATATACGTCGGCTTTTCCAACGGGGTTTCTATGAGGTTTATCGCCTTATAGGAAAGCCGCCACGAAAAACCCATGCATACAACGAGCGCTATAAATATATAAAATATTCTCTTTCTTAATTCCGAAAAATGCTCTAAAAAAGGCATTCTTCCTTCGGCTTTAACGTTTTCTTCTTTTTTTTCGATTTTTTTAACGCCCATCTGAATTATTTTGTTTGGCCGGCTAATTTACTATTTTCGGAGAAATAAAGACCATTAACTGCTCTTTCGAGATGCTTCTCTGATGTGAAGAAAACAAATACCCCAAAACAGGTATCTGAGATAAAATTGGAATCCCATTGTTGTTATGGGATTTTTCCATAGATAAAATACCACCGATAACTAAAGTGGAATTATTTTTAACTGCAACAGTAGTCGTAACGCTTTTATTGTTAACAGCAGGAAATCCATTGATACCCTGGGAAGTCGATGGCGAAGAATAAGTAAGAGTTACATTTAGCAATATATCATTTTTGCTCTCGACTATTGGCGTTACGGTCAAGGTAATACCTATCGTTATTGTCTGAAGAGTGGATGTTACAGGTTCTTGGGCTATAACCGTCGTACCGCCCGTTCCCGAAGGAGACGGGGTTGTCGTTGTACCGGGACCGGCCGCGGTATATGCCACATAATACATTAAAAGACTTGAATTTATTGTTGCGGGCTTACCGCTGACAACGGAAACACTCGGGGAATCCACAACCTTATCCCAGCCTATCTGCTGCCCTAAATCTAATTGAGCTGATATAATACCAAAGTTTTGAAATGCAGATCCTATATTAAGATTAAAACTAGGGGTAGGAGCAGATGGAGCATACTCAATTGGACCGTAAGTTGTCGAAGTAATAGTATTATTAAGACTTGGGGATAAAGACCATGCTACACCCAAATTACGCGCAAAATTATCGGATATATCCACAATCTTTGCATTTAAAAGAACAACCCTTTTTTTAACATCTAAATTTCTTACTATTCGCTTTATTTTTTTTATGTTAGAAGGGATATCGTAAACGAATATCGAATTGCCATGCGGGGAAGCGTAAGCCTTTGCTCCCTCCGGCAAAACGGGCGTCAGGTCGGTAAGAACGTTTTTAGCCTGAATATATTTTAGATTTATCTTGTAATATATATAATTATTTTTAAGAGATGAACGAGGGCCTATAAACAAAATCCCCTTGTTCACGCTGTATCCCAAATTTCCTGCTCTTAAAATAATCAACAGGGCATTCGGCAGAGGTATGTTTCTTATGTGGAGGGTCGCACTGCCGTTAACCGAACTGCTTAAAACATAATTCAGCCTGAATTCATGGCATATTCCTATTATTAAAGGTCTGAGCGGGATATCATTGCCTTCGATAGTAATTTTTTGGTCGGGCATTTTAATGCCGCCTATAGAACCGAAACCTGAAGAACCGGAGGAGGAAGCGCCGCTTATCCGCGCTTTGAAAGCGCGGGCATTTTCGCATTGGCCGGAAAAAATAAAAAAAAGGATGAGGACAAGCAACAGCGGGTAAATATAAAAAATAATACGGTTTCTGGACTTAAAAATCATAAGTTTATTATTTATTATTTTTTAAATCCTTCAAATTTGGAGAGTATAAGTTTAACTATTTTTCCATCTTTAAGTTTAATTATCACGGCACGCTTAGTAATTTCCACTATGGTTTTCCCCATAATTTTCGAGCCTGCGTAATAAGGATTTCCGTTAATAACGGCAATATTTTTATCAGGGTCCGAACCGCTCACTATAGCCTGAAGGTTAAGCCCGTTCAGAGGATTTTCGCTAAAATTTTTATATTGCTTTACCTTAAAAGGAGATATAAACGGATTTTTCAACCCGAAACAGACATCTGTATTTAATAATTGAAACAAAATAATAAAAAAGATGATTGAATCAAAAATATAAGCAGATATCTTTTTCATTATCGTCATCGCCGGCGTTCATTTTTATGCAACGGGGCGGATAAAATCCACCCCTCTAAATATAATAATACGACTTTTTAGTGTGTCCAAAATCGGTCGAAATTGCCCCTATTAAGACTTTTGGACATAAAATTTGAACTTTCCGCCCTCTTCCGAAGATTCCAGCAGTTTGTTGCCGGTTCTGTTGCACCATGCCGTCATATCGTTTTTAGAACCGGGGTCGGTTGAAATTACTTCTAAAACCTGTCCCGAAGTCATCGTATCGATTTCTTTTTTAGTCTTAACTATCGGCAATGGACACGATAAGCCGCTTGCGTCAAGTGTTTTGTTAGGGGTTACTGCCATAATGTTTCCTCCTCGTTAATTTTAAATCTTATTTTTTAGCTTATTACTTCGCTGTCAAAAAGTCAATAGGAAAAAATAAAAAATATCCCGTTTCTATATTGTCATTCCCGATTGTTATCTGATATAATATCGTCTATGAATTTCAGCATACTTATATTTATAGCCGTATTTTCGGTTGCTATAGTAGAACTCAGCGAGGTCGCAGCAATAGTTTTCGTGGTCGGAGAAGACGTTGGTCTTTCCAGCGCCCTAGCCGGAGGACTAACAGGATTTATCGGCACTCTTATAATTCTTTTTATAGGAGGCATAGCCCTCATTAAAACCGTGCCGATATTCACCGTTAAATTGATAATAGGCGCGGTTCTTATATCGATAGGACTGTATTTTTCTTATAAGCTTTTGAGCTTTATATTTTATCTTACGC
>JAJYHI010000016.1 GCA_021784835.1 bacterium | reverse complement strand
CTTCTTCGCCGCCGCTTTCGTACTCGTCGGCTAATTTCTTTTCCTTTTCTCCGTTCAGCGATAAAAAAGGTATTTCCCTGCAGTAAATAAGAAGATTGTAAAAAAAAGCCAGAGCGCCCGCTTCCCTGATTTCGTATAAAAATTTGCACAGGTCGAATAAATAAGGGCATAGATAATTCCTGCCGTTAAGCCTCGGAGCTGATTCCCACAGCTCTTTGTATGTTTCTATCAGCGCGGGAATATATTTCCTGTCGTATCCGGCGAGTTTCTTTAAAGCGGAAATTAAGGTTTGATAATAACTGCAGAGGAGTTCCTCGAAAATCATGCCGTTTGCCGTCTCTTCCCTTAATTTACCGTATTCCCCGGATTTCGCAGATTTCCCGTTTTCCGGTTCGCATTGTTCGAGATAAGTGGCGAAAGCTCTCCTGAACATTTCTAAATGCGATGCGAGCAGTTCGTATTTTTTAGATTCCGAATTATTATTTCTATTGTTTGTTCCCATAATTTTTAAACCTTCCCCTGTAATATGATATTATATGCCCGTAGCCAATTCTTTAACGATATTAATCAATGCCGTTTTTGCGATATTCTTTTCCGTTTCGTAGTCCGTTTTTGCGGCGAGCAGCCTCAACTCCTCGCCCGTTTTGCCGTCTATAAACAATAATCTTAAATTTTCGCCCGTATCCGTCAGCATAGTAAGCCTCATAGCGGAATTTGTCTCCACGTCTAATTTGATATCGTTAAGCATTATCTTGTCATTTAGAACCAGATTGCTTATATTTTCTAAAAGCACGGCATAATTTTTTTCTTTGGCTATATTTTCGGATTTAACCATATTTACGGCTTCCGAATTAAAATAGCGC
Organism: bacterium; assembly: GCA_021784835.1. The sequence continues at coordinate 33,927 of JAJYHI010000016.1, read as the reverse complement.
TCCCTATAATAGCCGGTATTCTTGTCTATCAGTATTTTATAAGAATCGGCCAACCTGTGCGTATCTTCGCCTAAAGCGATAAGATTACGGACGTTTTCTTTGCCGTCGTCCTGAAGCTGTTTTATATGGTGGACTTCTACCCTGTCCGAAATTTCATCCCCTTCGTTCCTTCTTGAGCTTCTTAAAAACTGTATGTCCCTTGTCTTTACGTAATTCATAATCTTTTGCCAGTTGTGTATGGATTCGATTTCTAAAATTTTTTTATCGTTCACCGTTATTTTGATATTTTTAAAACCGTCCGTAGTATCTTTATATTCCTTGAGTATGGCAAGTTCCGGCCGCTTATCGGTATCGGAAAATATATCCGAATGTTTTTTGTCGAACTTGAATTTATATGAAGACGGGATTTCGCTGATAGAGTATTTTACCTGCTTTATGCCGCCGTCGGACGCCTCCACAGTTTCAATATTTATAACTCCGGGCGCGGTATTTTTTGCGTCTATTCCGGGCACAGTTTGTTTAAGGTCGAAATAGTTTTTCAGTGTAAATTTAGATAATTTATATTCTTCGTTGAATTTCTCGTCATATTTAGCGTAATTTCCCTCATATTTCTCCGAATTGATTTTATTGAATTTTTCCGAAGACATAATAAGATTTTTTACCGTTATATTTCTGCCGTATGGCGTCATAGAACTAAAAGATGCGCCCTGAACTTCGACGAAATTATTTTTTATAAATAAATCGTTAAAGTTGCTTCTAACGTCTTTGTCTATAAAGCCGTAAGTATTCAATAAAAAATTTTCGTCGTTTTTTATAATAAAGCCTGAATTTAAAAGCGCTTTTATCTCTCTTTCGCCTGAGGAAATGTTCCGGGATTTAACCATCTCCAAACAGGGGTTTCCTTTCTCTTCAGTCGTTTTAACTTTTAAGCCTCGGCCGCCGATATTTTTTGCCGCCGGCAAACCTTCGCCGCTCCATATGTTTATTTCCATCTAATCCTCTCCCTTTTGCCGTTTCTATACATTTTAAATATATATATTAATATATCAAAAGAATGTTGCGGCATTATGACGATAATGTTTCGTTTTCGTTAAATTTTCGTTAAAAATATGTTAAAAAAAAGTCTTAGATATGATAAGATATGAAGTTACGCCATACATATATTAAAATTATTAAAAATTAATAAATCAGAACCTTGGAATTCCGAATATGGACAGAAACATTTATATATATAATACGCTTTCCCTCTCAAAGGAACTTTTTAAGCCTATAAGCGATGACAGGGTTTTAATGTACGTATGCGGAATAACGGCATACGACCTGTCGCATATAGGCCATGCAAGAGCCTATATTACTTTCGATATAATCTACCGTTATTTAACGTGGCTCGGCTATAACGTAATTTACGTCAGGAATTTTACCGATATAGACGATAAAATAATAAAAAAAGCAAACGATGAAAATTCGACGGTCGAAAAAATATCCTCGAAATATATAGGCGAATACCATAAAGATATGGACACCCTGTATGTCTCAAAGCCGACCTACGAACCTAAAGCGACGGAGACTATTCCCGAAATGATAAATTTGGCTTCGGGTTTGATAAAAAAAGGCAATGCTTACGAGATAAACGGCGACGTTTTTTTCAGAGTCTCTTCTTTTAAAGGTTACGGCAAACTTTCCCATAAAAATATAGACGAGCTTATCGCGGGTTCCAGAATACCGGTAAACGAAGAAAAGGAAAATTTTCTCGATTTTGCCCTATGGAAAAAATCTAAGGAAGGCGAGCCGTCGTGGGACAGTCCGTGGGGGAAAGGCAGACCTGGATGGCATATAGAATGTTCCGCAATGAGCATGAAGTTTCTAGGCGAAAGCATAGATATCCACGGCGGAGGCTCGGACCTCATATTCCCCCATCACGAAAACGAGATAGCCCAGTCAGAAAGCTATACCGGCAGGAATTTTGTAAATTACTGGATTCATAACGGATTTGTCAACATAAACAGCGAAAAGATGTCGAAATCCCTTAAAAATTTTATTACCATAAGGGACGTTCTCGATAAATTTCATCCCGAAGCCTTGCGCCTCTTTTTTATGTTCACTCATTACAGGTCTTTCATAGATTTTTCATTCGAAGGCGTAGAAAGCGCGAAGCAGAGCCTGCTCAGGCTTTATCAGGCGGTAAATCTTTACGGTGAATTTAAAAAATTAATAGGAGAAAACCGCATAGCCTTAAAAAAAGAGGACGTTTCAGCAAAGCCGGAAAATATCGAAAATTATACGAACGATTTTTATAATTCGATGAGCGACGATTTTAACACCGCTAAGGCTATATCGGTCATATTCGACCTCGTAAGAAAAACAAATAAAATAGTTAACGATTCCATGGCGCAAAGTTTTATAAATTCGGAAGATGCGGTATTTTTAGACTCTGCCGCGGCGTTTATCAAAGAATCGCTTACAGGCATATTCGGGCTTTTAAACGAAGACCCCGGGAGATTTATCGAGTCCAATTCTGCGGACGGCGGCGACGAAGTTTTAATAAGCGGGGAAGAGATAAAAAGACTTATAGACGAACGAAATGAATTCAGGAAAAACAAAGATTACGGTTCGGCGGACGGAATCAGGAAGCTCCTTCTCGAAAAGGGCGTAGTATTAGAAGATACCGGATTCGGAACTACTTATAAATTTACCGGGACGAAACGGCAGTAATTAAACGGAATTATGCGCTTGACAAAGCAAGATTGGTTCCATCTTTGCCTGCATAAAAGCCGTTGGCTTTTATAAACGCAGACAAAGATATGCTGGACTCCGTCCGCTAACGCTCGCAATGACAATATGCAGTCATTGCGAGGAGTCGAAGACGACAAAGCAATCTCGTGGTTATTATGATAAATACCCAATCATTGTTTTACCAAGTGCATAATTCAGTAATAAAACAGGGGTTAAATTAATTATGAACGTTAAGGAAATGGCGGAAGAATTTCTTGTATGCCCGAAATGCCGCGGCAGTCTCGTTTATAAAGAGTCTAAAGAAAAAGAAATGCTTATCTGCAAAAATTGCAGGGTTTATTATCCGGTCGAAGACGAAATCCCTATTCTCCTGGCGGAAGATGCAAAAAATATTGACGAAGCAGGTATAAATATAGACGAACTTTAATGAATATATTTGCAAAATTAAAGCAGTTTCTTTATTTAAACAAATATTTTTTCGCCAGGGCGCAAAAATATTCTCCGGAGGCGTACGTAGCGGCTGATTCCACAAGACCCAAAAGGATATGGCTTTATGCCGAATCTCTTGGAGAATTCAGGCTTGCCGCCCGCATAACGGATATTATAAAATCCTTATTATCCGTAAAAAATGCTCCACGCCCCCTTTTTTTTATTAGTTTTAAAACTTATTCGGCGCTGTCTCTCGCGCAAAATAATAAAGACGGCGGAATATTATTTTTTTTTCATCCGTTTCCGGGATTGAGGACGATTTTTAAAAAATACGTATCAGCAGTAAAACCGGATTACTTTATCTCCGTCCAGCATCCAATTTCAAAAAAATTAGTCAAGGAACTTTTGAACCCGGTTTTTGGGGCAAAATTGATTTTTATGGGAATAAGTCCCTCAGGTTTAAAAAAGATGGATATAAAATATGGAGAACGGGAAATCCCCTCCGGTTTTTCTTTGTCTGCGGCGGTTTCCGGGGTTTCCGGCGCCGAAACGGTAGAATTAAATATTCTCCCGCTGTCTTTGAAGTACGCATCCTGCTTTGAAATAGGCGAAGATAGTAATGATTATGGGCAGCCATTGCCGGCGCAGCGAAGCAATCCTGTCATAGTAATATCTTTTGTTTCCGTTCATAAAAAAGAATCCGGCTTTATTTTAAAACTTTTGAGAGAAATTATTTCGGACGAAAGCTTGAGGCAAGAATTTAGTTTAAAATTTATTTTTGTTCCAAGAAATATAAAAAATTCGCGCAGGCTCTTTAAGGAGGCGTCTAAAATAGGCTTAAATCCGCTTTATTACCGCGGAAAAGACGAAAATACTAACGGAGAAAACAAAGAAAAAAAAGAAAACAAAGGCGGGTTTGAAGATTTTTTTAAATCCGGCGGGAACGGTTCCGGCGGAGGAGTTAAATCCTTAATAGTCGATAAATACGGGGTACTGGACGAGATATATCCCGTTTCGGACATAGTTTACGTAGGCAAAAGTTTATTTAAAAGCGAACAAGGCGGTCATAATGTTTTGGAGCCGGCCTCATACGGTAAAACAGTCGTAACCGGTTCATATGCCGTAAATTTTAAGGATATAATAAGCGAGATGGTCCGCTTCGATGCAATAACCGAGACGGACGAAAAAAACTTCAAGGATATTTTGATAAAATTAATCAAAGATGAAAAACTCAGGGGCGAAACCGGAAAAAACGGGTTAAAATTCTGCCTTCAAAAAAAGGAAGAATTTGAAACCTATTTCAAAAATTATTTAACGGAAATAGTTGTATTATAATACGGTGACAGAATTCAATTCTGACCCGTTACAAATTGAATATAAATTGGAAACGAAATTTATGAACATTGCTGTCTTTATCGTATCTTCGAGGCTGTTTTTAGTTTTTACGGCGCTTTTGATACTGCTTATTTATTTGAGGATAAAATTTTTTAAATTAAAAATAGATTTTTTAAGCGGCAAAAACGAAAACCGCCCCGCCCCGAAACTTTTTGAGATAAACGGGATAATTCATTTTCATACCGTATATTCGGACGGCTCAGGACGCATAGAAGACCTCATAGAAACCGCTAAAAAACTTAAAGCTGACTTTCTCGTTTCCTCCGACCATAACACGCTTAAGCCTAAATCGGACGGACTCGAAGGTTATTACGGGAGGCTTTTATATTTTGCCGCGGAAGAGATAAATACGGAATTCGGACATCTTCTTGCGCTCGGAATAGAAAAAGAGATAAAAAGAGGAAAATATAAAGAGATTTTATCGGATATTAAAAGGCAGAACGGCGCCGCCGTCATATGTCATCCGTATAACTGGTGGACTCCGTGGAAAAATTTTAAAGTTAAAGGATACGACGGCATCGAAATTATAAATCTTGATTCGCAATGGAGGGGAATGAACCCTTTATATATAGTTGCGGTAATCCTGTCGTACCGTATAAATCCTTTCTATGCATTGCATTTTTTATCTCATAAGCCGATAAAGACGATAAAATTCTGGGACGGCGTCCAAAAGCACAAATCTATGAAGACGGGCATAGCGGCTGCAGACGCCCATTCAAACGTAAAATTAACGAAAAAGCGCAGAATTAAATTCCCTAAATATTCCGAACTTTTTTCCGTCGCGAGGACGCATATTCTTCTTGACGGCAGGCTGTCCGGAGATTTATCCGGGGATAAAAAGAAAATAACGGAAGCCGTGAAAAATGGAAGGTGTTTTTTCTCCTTCGACCTGTTCGGAATTCCAAAAGGGTTTTATTATTATGCCTCTATCGGTGAAAAATATTATTTCAGCGGAGATTCGGCGGCCGGAGCCGCGCATATAGACAAAAACGGTAAAAATGTTATAATATATTCCGGAATCGATATAAATCCGAAAAAAAATCCGTATATAATAAATTTATTTTGTAACGGCAAAAAGATATTTTCTTCAAAAAACGCCGGACTGGTTTATGAAATAAAACCGGTCTCGGATATCCCGTCTTTTTACAGGGTCGAGATAGACGTTTATTTCGGGCGGAAAAAAATAACGTATCTTTATTCGAATAACATAGAAATTTATTAATTTATATTTATAAAATTATGAAAAATCTTCAGGGCGCAGATATCGAAAAATTAGACCGTGAATTTGTCTGGCACCCTTTTACGCAGATGTCGGACTGGGAAAAAGAGCGGAATATCCTGATAGAAAGAGGAGAGGGGGTTTACCTGTACGATATTTACGGAAACAAATATATCGACGGTGTGTCGTCTTTATGGGTAAACATCCACGGACACAACAATCCTGAACTGAACTCGGCGCTTAAGGAACAGCTCGATAAAATATCGCACAGCACTCTATTAGGGCTTGCAAACGTGCCGTCCGCGGTTCTCGCCCAAAAACTTATCGAAATCGCGCCTAAAAACCTTAAAAAAGTTTTTTATTCGGATTCCGGCTCTACTTCGGTCGAAATCGCGGTCAAGGTCGCGTTCCAGTATTTCAGGCAAAAAGGTCCGGCGTATAAAAACAAGAAAAAAATTATCGCCGCTACGTCGGCTTATCACGGCGACACCTTAGGAAGCGTTTCGGTAGGAGGTATCGAACTTTTTCATTCCATTTACAAGCCACTGCTCTTTGAAACGGTCAGGATTACTTATCCTTACTGCTATAGATGCCCTTTTAACCTTAAGCATCCCGATTGCGGGTTGTACTGCGCCAAAGAAGCCGAAAAAATAATAAAAGTCCATGCCGAGGAGTCCTGCGCGCTCATAATAGAACCTATGCTGCAGGGAGCTTCGGGAATGATAACAATGCCCGCAGGATATATGAAAAAAATAGAAAGGGCGTGCAAAGACAACGGGGTCCTCCTGCTCCTCGACGAAGTAGCCACCGGTTTCGGAAGAACCGGAGAAATGTTTGCCGCTTTCCACGAGGATATTTCGCCCGACGCTATGTGTATTGCAAAAGGCATAACGGGCGGTTATCTTCCCATGGCGGCTACGCTCTTCACTAAGGAAATTTACGACGGGTTTCTCGGAAACTATCAAGACAACAAAACTTTTTTTCACGGGCATACATATACCGGAAACCAGCTGGCATCCGCATGCGCCGTAAAATCGCTCGAAATGTTTAAAAAATACGGACTGCTTAATAAGATGAAACCCGTTATAGCCCGTTTTAACGAGCTCCTTAAAGATTTCCGGCAGTTGGAAAACGTAGGAGACATTAGAAATATCGGCCTTACGGCGGGCATAGAATTAGTAAAAGACAAAGAAACCAAAGAGCCGTTTGAAGCGGGAAAGAGAATCGGGCATAAGGTCGTTCTTAACGCGCGGGAAAGAGGAGTAATAATAAGGCCTCTCGGCGACGTTATCGTAATAATGCCGCCTCTCGTCATAGACGAAGGCACGCTCGAAACTCTTATGTCGGCAATTTACGATTCCGTTAAAGCGGCCGTGCAAAATTAGCAACTATTATGGGGCAGTTCTGACGGGGTGGTTCCGATGCGGCGGCTATAAAAAAACGGTTAGCAAGGAGGCGGGAACAATCTTAAAGACTTCAAATTTAAATGCTTTAAATAAAGGCTATATAGGCGTATTTATTTCATGGGCTCTTTCGATGGGACTGATGTATCCGGGAATTATTTTTTTAATGATTTTGGAATCATGCGCTCTTCCCGTTTCTTCCGAGTTGGTTCTGGGCCTTTCGGGATTTTTATCCGGGGAGGGCAAAATAAACTTTTATCTTGCCGTTTTAAGCGCAACGCTCGGCACATTTATCGGCGCATCTCTGCTTTATTATATCGGGAAAAAAGGCGGCAGAAGGCTGATAGAAAAATACGGAAAATATTTCCTCGTCAGCAAAAACGAACTCGATAAAGCTGAAATATGGTTTAATAAATACGGCTCTATCGCGGTATTAGTGGGCGTGTGCCTGCCGGTTATAAAAACTTATATAGGTTTTCCGCCCGGAGCGTCGCTTATGAATTATAAAAAATTCAGCATTTTTATAATATTAGGTTCGCTTATCTATAATACCGCCGTTGCATATCTCGGCCTCGTCGTAGGGCGCAATATCGGCGTTTTTATTCCGTATTTCAGGAAATTCGGAATTATTTTGATATTGGCCGTATCGGCGTTGATAATTATATATTTTTACAGGCACATAAAAGCGGCTTTTAAAAATTAATATATTATTATTATGTTTTTCGGCAAAAATAAAAACAGTCATCCCGCCGCTTCGGGACGTTTCGCCTCTTACGGCGAAATCGTTTCTAATTTCGCATGTTTCGCTTATAATTCCTCAGTTTCTAAACCGGACAAAACAAATTCCCGCTCCGAAAAATTTTATTATTTTTTTGCGGTATCCACAGTATCCCTTATTATTGCCGTGTTCGCAACGATATTTTTAAACGCCGCCGCGCCAGCCGTCCGCAGTCCGTTTGAGATATCCGCAGAATACCTGATATCGTGGCTCATTTTCTTTTTTATATTAATATTTGCGGGAAATAAAATAAGCGGGTTCAATAAAAGCCGGAAAGATTTTGGTTTTATCGCGCCTGTGAGCATTAAAAATACATCCGGCGGTTTCGCGACCGAAAAAGCCTTTGAACTTGGAATTTTAAAAGGCGCAGGAAATAAAAAATATCCGGACGTTTTAATAGGATTAGACGAAAAAAAGAGATTCGAACACACGCTTATAGTTTCGCCTACCGGCGGCGGCAAAACGTCGCGGTATATAGTTCCGGGGGTTGCTGCAGATGCGCGGTATTCCGGCGTCTCGGTTTTCGCCATAGATATAGACGCCCCTTATTTATTCGAATCCGTTAAAAACGCCTGGCTCGCTCAGGGTAAAAACGCAGTTCATTTCGACCCTTACGATTATGAAAGCTATGAAGGCGATGAAGCCCGCGAAGGCGGCGGCACAGACGGCGCAAAACCGGAAGGACGGCAGAAATATAACGGTAACGGAAGAAAAAGGGTCTATTTCAACCCGCTGTTAGGTAAAGATAAAAAACCTTTACCGGACGAAAAACTCTTCGGACTCTCTTCGATGCTTTTTCATTTAGACAGAAGCGATTTAAAAGGCGGAGACATTCACGCCCATAAATACTATTCGAAAAGGTCTTCGGACCTTTTTTACGCCTGCCTTATATATCTGAAATATAAATATGCGGCAAAATATTTCGACCTGCCGACGGTAAAATCTTTTTTTGAAAGAGGGGTTAAATTCATAGAAGGCGAAATCTTAAAATTTAACGGCGAAAATGCAAAAAATATAAAAAACTTATTTAATAACTTCTTAGAGCTTCCGGTTTATGAAAGGGCGAAAGTAGTTACGGATATACTGAATAATTTAGACTTTTTAAACGACCCGCACGCCGTAAGCCGATTTAAATATAAGGAAGGCGAAGACTGCTTTTTTACGGAAGATTTTTTTACTAAAGACATTCTTTTTATAGCCGGAATACCTAAAGAAAAGATAAATTCCGGCGGCGGCAGGCTAATATCTTTTATTACGCAAATTTTTATAGACGGAATATATGAGAATAGAAGAAAGGCATTGAGGGAAAAAAATCCGGATAGCCGCAGTTTTTTTATTTATCTCGACGAATTTCCGGTTTTAACGCTGAACGACTTCGATACGGAACTTGCGAACCTCAGAAAAACAAACGCCGGAGTGTGCCTGACCGTTCAGGATACCGCTTTTTTAAAAGACCGCTGGGGCGATATTTCTTTAATAACTTCCAATATTGGGACTCATATAGTTATGGGGCATATCGGATGGGAAACCTGCAAATATTATTCGGAAATATCCGGCGAGAAATATGTGTTTCATAAAGAGCCTATTAGAAAACATAACGACCTTATATCTGCAGTTTTTTCCGCCGACGCGTCCGCGGGTTACGGCGAAACCCCGGTAGCTTCAGGTTTGTACCCCTTAATTTCACCAGACGAATTAAAAAATATGGACGGCAATTCCGTATTTATTTATACTAAATACGTCAATCCTTTTATATTAAATCTGAAATAACGGTTTATTATTAGATTGGGATTGCTTCGCTAACACTCGCAATGACGCATGTTGTTGCCGCTCGTAATGGTTCTATGTTGTCTAGCACCTCGTAAATGACTCTACATTGCGTCATTGCGAGTGTTAGCGAAGCAATCCATGCGGACGGAGCCCAGTGCAGCTAACCAATCTATTTTATATTTATTGCGGAAATCATCGACGCGGCGAGGCTAAAGAGACGGCTTTGGGCGATACTGCGGTTGTTCCGGCGGTTTCGGCGCAAAAGGCGGCGTACAGCAGAAATATTAAATAGAGCCTGCGCTTATTATTAAAAAAAACGCAAACGCAAACATAAGCGCAAGCGGATTATTTCTTATTTTTTTCATATCTCTTTAACTTTTCTATTAAGGTTGTTCTATTAAGCCCCAACATCTTGGCGGCTTTTTCTTTGACGCCGCCGGAAATTTTCATCGCCCTGTTTATAATATTAATCTCGGTTTTTTCCATTTCTTTTTTAAGGTTTATTCCGAAATCCTTAATTTTCTCCCCATCGATATCAACATCTATGGCGAAATTTGCTTTGAGTTCCGCATCGGTTTTTTGTTCGGCGGCGTGTTCGGATGCGGACATATACTTATATTTTTCGGGTATATCTTTCGCGGTAATAAGTCCGCTTTCGTTTAAGACGACCAGCATCTCAATAATATTCTCAAGTTCTCTTATGTTTCCCGCCCAGCCGTAATTTAAAAGTATATCGAAAGCGTCTTCTGAGATACCGTAAACCGCACTGTTTTGAAAATCGGCGAATTTTTTTAAAAAATAATAAATTAAAACTATAATATCCGCCTTTCTTTCCCTCAGGGGCTGGATATGAACCGGTATAACGTTAATTCTATAATAGAAATCTTCCCTGAACAGTTTTTTGGAAATCATTTCTTCTAAATTTTTATTCGTCGCAGAAATAATCCTGACATCTATTTTTTTTGTTTTTAAAGAGCCTATAGGTTCAATTTCTCTTTCCTGGATAACGCGCAAAAGTTTAACCTGAAGCGATAGGCTCATGTCGCCTATCTCGTCTAAAAATAAGGTCGATTTATCGGCCAGGTCGAATCTGCCCGGCTTATCGGTAAACGCTCCGGTAAACGCTCCTTTTTTGTATCCGAAAAGCTCGCTTTCCAGAAGCCCCTCGGGGAAAGCGCCGCAGTTTACGGATACCATAGGGTTCACGCCCCTTCTGGATTTATTATGTATTAACCTTGCTATAAGCTCCTTGCCTGTTCCTGATTCCCCGGTTATTAGCACGGAACTTTCGGACTGAGCTATTTTGCAGGCTTTTTCCATAACCGATTTAATGTGCTTGGAGATGCCGTAAATGTTTATTCCGGTATAGGCGGTATCGTCATTATTCTGACAGAGGTCTTCAAGCAAAGTCGATGTTTTGTCTATAAATGCATTATAATGTTTTTTTTTAAAAATCTTAGAGTCTATAAATTTTTCGTAATTTAATTTTTCTATATTGCCGGGATGAATTATATGGTCTATATTGTGTTTTATTAAAAAAACTATATCCTGCCAGTTTAAATCCGTTATATTATTAACATAAACATAAAGTTTGATGTTACGTTTCGGGGTTATCCTAGATACCGCCGAGGCGTTAATCCTGCTGTATTCCGCAATAATATAAGTATTGCTGTTAATAAAATTAGAGGGAAGGGTTTTCACGCCGTTAAGTTCGGTTATTTTTTTTTCATCGGCCGTTTTTACGAGGGCCCGCTTAATAAGAGCGCGGATATCTTCCCGTTCCGATATAATATAAATAATAGATATGTTTTTTTCCGTTTGACTAATATTATTCATATTATTTATAATTTATATATTATGCTTACTATAATCGTTGACGGATATAATTTTATATTCAACTCTTATTTTAAAATACGTTTTAAATCTGACGAACTTCAAAAATTAAGAGAAGAAACTATAAATTTTTTATCAAAATATTATAATGTAAAAAGAAATAAAGTGGTAGTGGTTTTTGACGGATACAATACCGGCGAGCCTTTCGAGTCAAGATACAACCGTCAAAATATTGAAATAATCTATTCGAAAAAAGACGAAAAAGCGGACGACGTAATCGTAAGATTAGCAAAAAGCATTACGGGAAGTCTGCTTATAGTTACGAATGACAACGATATAAGGCGACGCGCTTCGAGCGCATCCTGTTCCTGTTTAGACGTGGACGAGTTTATAAGGCTGGCGGAAAATATAATAGCGCAGGGAATATATGGTAGCGGTATCGAAAGCATTGTGGAAGGGGTAGAAGAGGAAGATTATGAAGACGGGATAGCAGGTAGAAGGGGAGGGGGCGTAAAGAAAGGCAATCCGCACCGCCTTTCTAAAAAAGAAAGACTTAAAATGAAAAAAATCAAAAAGCTTTAACCCGAATCTAGAGCTACTTGTGGTATTTGGATTTTTTAGATAGTTTCTAAATTGGGATTATGGTTTAATCCGGGGTTATTCTCGTAAAAAATATTTTGTATCTGTTCGAGCTGCGTTTCGAGCCTTGCGTCTATTTCGCCGAAATCGGTTTTTATTATAAGGCCGCTTCCCGGCATGTTGGCGTCGGGGATGAAGTTTATTGAAGATTGTCTGTATGTGAAATTTTTTACCGCTTCGGGATTTTTATTTAAGACTGTGTAATCTGCGGGATTTAAACATACGGTAAACCTTACGGCATCGAAGATTTATTTACCTCATCGGCTATTATTCCGGCGATTAGGCTGTTGTCGGCGGCTGTTTCCGCTTTTACTATAGTTTCGACTATTTTTAAAGATAATTGTATTACATCCTGTTTTACGTCTTCATATAATATATAATTCATTTTTAAATCTTTCTATAGATTCCGAAGCCCTATAGATATTTCCGACCCTCTTCTTCTATCGATTTTAAGGCATCTCTTTTGCCTTGGCCGAGTCCTTCCGAATAACCTATTTTGCGGGCTTCCTATGCCTCGCCTTCAAGCGTGGCGGTGGAAAGAGAATAAATTAAAGTCCTTAAAAGCCGGATAAAACTGGAAGTCGAAAAATCTTAAGCAGATAGAAGCCAAAATCCATCATATAAAAGCCGCTCAAAAAGCGAAAGTTAAAAACCTTATATCCATGTATCCTTCCATGAGTCCAAGAAACGCCACAAATATTATTCCGTGTATATAAATAAAGGCGTAACTATATATACTCTGTCCCATATGACCCCGAGAACCGCATCCGCCATTATTGTAAGGATACCCGTCAAGGATGCCGTATTTTTTATATACAGCATCGCAGGAAAATAAATTTTAAATAAATAATGTCAAAATAATGACAATATACCATTAAATAAAAATAGTTCAAAATAAATGCTATTGTAAGATATAAATTTATTAATTATTTTTAATTTATATTGGGTTGGCATAAATATTGCTTTAAACTATTTTAGTTATTTTTGTAAAAAATAAATATTTTAACTTTATGTTGGAAGATTGCTAATGGCGGACGATAAAAACGAAGGAAAGTCGAATATGGGATTAGGCAATATCGATGAATACGAGATGTCCACGATTTCCCAGATAGAATCGTCAAAGAAAAAAGGTGGGAAAAAGAAACCTCTTTTTATACTGATATGCCCCCTTCTCGTCCTCGGCGGAGGCGGTTTGCCGCCGATAGTGCTGACGTCTCCGCGCATAAGGCTTTTTTTAAAGAATATTTTAAACGAAATAGCTAAGGAAATTTCCGTCGTATCTATCAGCAAATTGTCCCTAACATAGAAATAAAACCGGTAGGAAATATAGAAATATAAAAATCTATGCAGATTAAAAGATACGAAGTTTTAGACATAAAAGATGCTATAGAACTTATTAAAAAAGACCTTGGCGAAGAAGCGGTCGTAATTTCTACAAGACAGGTCAATGGTTCCAACGACTTAGGTTTTTTCGGAAAACCTTTTCTCGAAGTAGTCGCCGCTATAGATTATAAAGAGGAGGATATCGTTCCGCCCAAGGAGAGCCGCGGATTTAATCAGGATATGTTTGCTCCCATATACGACGACGTGAAATTCCTAAAAGACAATTTCGACAGCATAGTCGTCGAGGACAAGGTTATTTATGTTTTAAATTCAAAGTTCGAAGAAATCAAGACGTTTATGAATGAAATTAAGTACGATTTAAGCCTGCTGAAAGACGAAAGAACAAATAAAGGAACTGCGGAAAACGACCTTCTTGTATATTTGGACAATATTTCATTTGAAAGAAATATATCTGCTAAATTAATCGAAATATTTTTTAAAGACATAAAATTAATGAATTTCAAAAAGGAAGAAAAAGTAGAATATTTTAAAAAATTTTTTAAAAAAATAATAGAAAAAAAAGTCGAAAGAAAAAAAATGAACCGCCTGTTCGACGGAAAAACCGTTATTGCGGTCATCGGAAACAGCGGTGCCGGAAAAACAGCGACCGCCGCTAAACTCTGTTCTAAATTTATATTCGAAAAAAATCAGCATGTTTCGCTTTGTACTATAGATTCCCTAAAAATTAGTGGTTACGAAACTTTAAAAAAATATGCCGAAAAATTAAAGATAAATTTTTCCGTATTAAAAGACCCGCAGGGATTAAATTCTTTTATTTCCAATTCGCAGTCCGACGTTATCATAATCGATACTTTTGCCGTTAATCATAACAATCCGTTTCAGCTGAACGCCATCGCAAAATTTATAGGCAATTTAAAAGACGTAATTAATACTGAGCTTTTACTTCCCGCCCATCTTAAACACTTAGACGCGGTGAGTGCTTACGAATCTTTCAGAAACAAGGTCGGGATAAGTGGAGTTATTATATCGAAAACTGACGAGTCGTGCGGCATCGGCAACCTTGCGGGCCTGCTTCTTCTTCAGGACTCGGCGGTAGATTTTATTACCTCCGGAGAAAACGTTCCGGAAGATATCGAAGAAGCGACAGCAGAGAATATTTATTCTTTATTTTTTCCTAAACCGGCGGAGTTCTAATAGGCGATAAAAAATTCAAGAGGCATTTTAAAATGAAAAGACAAAAAAAAGGAAATTCTTATACAAAAATTATTTCCGTTACAAGCGGCAAGGGCGGAGTCGGCAAGACCAATATAGTCTGCAATCTTGCATATTGTTTCGCCTCTATGGGAAAAAGGGTAATAATAATGGATGCCGACCTGAGTCTTGGAAACGTTTCGGTGATAATGGGAATGGTTCCTAAATACAATATATCGCAGGTTATTTACGGGGATAAACAGCTCAGGGATATTATAATGACCGATTCCAACGGGATAATGGTTCTTCCCGCTTCTTCCGGCATATCCGAACTGTCGAACCTTTCCGAACCGCAAAAGCTCACGCTGATGTCGAGGTTCGATGAATTTGCCGGTGATTTAGACGCCGTCGGAAGGCCGATAGACGTGCTTCTTATAGATACCGGAGCGGGGATATCGTCCAACGTTCTGTATTTCAATCTTGCCGCCAGCGAAATATACGTAGTCGTTACTCCGGAGCCTACTTCCATTACCGACTCTTACGCCCTCATAAAAGTTTTAAGCACCAAATACAGCGAAAAATATTTTTCTATTATAGTAAATAACGTCAGAAGCGAAAGGGAAGCAAAAGAGGTATATAAGCATTTGAGCCTTGTTTCGGATAAATTTCTCAGAGTAAATTTGAATTATCTCGGCCATATTCTAAGCGACGACAATATTTCCCGTTCAGTTATAATGCAGAGGCCGGCGTCAAGCATTTTTCCGAATTCAAAGGCTTCCGTATGCTTTAAAAAATTAGCTTACAATATGCTGTCGCAGAAAGACAACAAAACGTCCAACGGCAATATTCAGTTTTTTCTTAACAGGCTTCTTATGTCATTCTAATGGATAATATGCAAAAATTAGACGATAAATCAAAAAAATTAATAGAAGAAAACTTTAGCCTCGTGAACAAGGTCGCTAATTTTATGTCGGTAAAATTTAACGGCGTAATAAATAAAGACGACATTATAGAGTTCGGAATATTCGGGCTTATAGACGCGGCGGTAAAGTTCGACCCTTCAAAAAACGAAAATTTTAAATTTTATGCGATAACGCGCATAAAAGGAACTATACTCGACAACGTGCGGAAACTCGATTATATGCCCAGAAACGTCAGGGAATTATCCGGAAGAATAGAAAAGGTTTATTTTAAATTAGAGCAGAAACTCGGGAGAATGCCTTCCGACGAAGAAGTCGCAGGCGAACTGGCTATTGGTATAGACGAACTTAATGAAATGTTTTATAAAATAAGGGGGGCTTCATTTTTAAACGATAAAGATTTCATATCTTTAGACAAAACCAAGCCCGAATCTTTGGACGCCATGGAAAGCAAGGAAGTTTCAATAGTAGAAGGTCTTTTAATGGACGAGAAAAAAAATATATTAAAAAAATATATAGATATGCTCGAAGATATTGAAAAGAACGTTTTAATGATGTATTATTATGATGAACTGACATTAAAAGATATAGGAAATATATTAAATTTGACGGAATCCAGAATATGCCAGATACATTCCAAATCAATTATAAAACTGAGGGCTAAATTAAAATCTTATGAATAAGAAAAAAATAGAAAAGATTGCGCAAACGGGAACTGCGGACGGGAGAAAAAAGTTATTGAAACTTTTAGATTCCGAAAATCCGGCCGCCGCCGAATCCGCCCAAAATGCCTTAACCGATACCGTCCACGGAAAAAATGAAATAGTTAAAATGCTCTTGGATTCCTCTGAGTCCACGCCATTCAGCATTAAACTCCGTTCCAACTATTTCGACGCCTTGAAAAGGCTGGCTGTGTTGGACGGCAATTTTTTAGCGGATTACGCCGGTAAAAACAACGGAAAATACGACAGAATAATTGCCAAGCTTATAAGATACGGAAAATTTACTCCGCCGGATTATCCCGAAAAAGCTTTAAAAACTCTTGCAAAAAGCAAAGACGAGATTACGATGGCTAATGCCATAGAATCCTCAGGTATATTAAAAATAGACCTGGGGAATATTTTATTCAAGGCGCTTAAAGGGGATTTTTTAGTTTTATCCGCCGCCGTTTTTTCCGTAGGAGAACTTAAATTAAAAAAAGCCTTTCCTAAACTTAAGGAAATATTATTAAATACCGATGACAGGGTCGTTAAGAATATAATTATAGAATCTCTTTCTAAAATCGGCGGAGACGAGGTAACGGATTTTTTACTGGAACTTTTGAATAAAAATGCAAAATATAAATTAGACAAAATTTATATACTTAAAAGCCTTTATAAAATATGCCTTATAAACGAATGCGATAAGAGCGGAAAAAATGCTGGCAAAGAAAAAATGTATATTAAACTTTCCAGGGCTAATTTAAAAATCAGCATATTTTCTCTTAACGATTATGAAGAAAAAGACGCAATAGACGCTATTTTGTGTTATTTTTCCCTGTTAAATCATAAAAAATCGAGAAAAATATTTAAATTTATTTTTGAATATTACCAAAAAAACGAAAATATAGACGAAACGGAATACGGCTATATAAAAGAAATAATAAAGAAAATAGCAAGGACCAAATTTATAACGGAATTTATAAAATCGTTAAAGCCGTCCGACGTTTTAAATAATAAAACGGATATCCTTATAGACGTTTTATCGGATATTTCGCAAAAGGATATAATTAATCTTTTAGATTTTTATAAAAATAAAAAACTTTTTGTCGAAATAAAACTTTCGCTTTTAAAATACACTCAAAAACTTTCAGGCGGACATTACGGCTCTCCGGAATATATTTCAGAGAACATAAAAAATATTTATTGGAAACAAGGCTTTCAAAAAGGCTTTCCGCTTTAAACCTATCAAATTTAGACGATTAGTATAACTATCTAAAGTGCTCTCCCGAAAAAACAGGAAAAGCGAAGGAACTGTTAAACAGCGTCACTACCAACGAAGCAAGTTTTTTCAGGGATATTCCCAGCTCGAAGTGTTTGTAGATATTTTAAAACAGATTGTGCAGGCGGCTGGTAAAAAAGGGTATAAAAAGATAAGGATATGGAACGCGGCTTGCTCTACGGGCGAAGAGTCTTATACCGTAGGCATTTTAATAAAAGAAAACTTTCCGTAGCCCGATATAAATTTAGAGATAATAGGTTCAGGTATAAGCAAACAGGTTCTAGATTCTGCAAATAAAGGCATTTACGGAAGCCATACTCTTAGAAACTCATCCACGGAAATTTTAAAAAAATATTTCGTTCAAATGGACGACGATTTATATGGCGTTAAGGACGAAATTTAAAAAATGGTTTCTTTTCGCAACGTTAATCTGATAGATGCTAAAGATGTAAAGAAATTTAATGAATTCGAAGTAATTTTATGCGAAATGTTATAATATATTTCGATGCCGAATCTAAAAGAGGTTATAAGCAATATATACGTTAATATCTGGATTTTCTTTCAGCTTTTTAATATCGAACATATGGGGCGGTTTATCCTAAAATAATAATATCCTGTCTTTTTCTTCGAGCTCACTTACCATTTTTGCGTTTTCGAACTGCGAAGCATAGTTAAAATCGTCTATACGCGATATTACTCCGTTAACGCCGCAGGAATGTTCGCAAACAGAAACCCTATCCACGTTATGCTTATACCTTTTAATAAGCGAAATAAAATCTTTATCTTCCGTCAAAAAAACCCCTTTATCCATAATAAAAACCGATACGGCGTAATCCTTTTCCGCCGCAGCTTCAATTAAACCAGAAATATAGCCGGCATATTTATCACTCGTAATAATAAAGGCGAGTTTTTCGTTCATAGTGTTTATTTTTTATATGTATTATTACTTTTATATATTGTATATTAATTTCGCCTATAATATCAACAGTATTTATCGGTTTAAGACATTTTTCCCCAAATTAAATAATTGCGGAAATTTTTTCTCCCTTAAAGGTATCCGATTTATTTATTTTCTTACTCCCGCCTTCATCTTACCGATTGCAGCCCCAGGGCGACCTTCAGCAGACGTCGAACCTCAATACTTTCAGCAACAACCGCCTGATTCTTAAAAACCCCAGTTTTACAGACTCGTAGAGAATTGCAGACGCGATAAACGCAAAAATAGGCAAAGGGACGGCAAAACTGCTAAATTCTACAAGCGTATCGGTCGCAGTTCCCGCTTCTTAAAAAGGAAATGTTTCGTAGTTTATCTCGGCTATAGACTTTATAGACGTTAAAACCCATTCAAAAGCAGTCATAGTTATAAACGAAAGATATGGGACGGTAGTAATGGCTGGAAATATAAAAATAAATCCGGTTGCTATATCTAACAGAAATATAAAGCTTAAGATTAACAACAAAAGAGTTTCCGACGCATTTTATTTGAAAAACGGATTGACGGTGGCCGAACTCGTAAAAGCCTTAAATGCCGTGGGGGTTCGACGTCAAGAATAATCTCTATACTCGAATCTATTAAGGCGGCGGGGAGCTTTATCCGCGGAGATAAAGATAATTTGACGTACGGAGGGATATTAAAGTTACAGTTTAAAAATGTCGATTATTATATGAATTAAGATAAAATTCCTAATAAAATTCCTAATAAGAAGGTAAAAAGTACGGTAATCGAAATTTCCGAAATTACGTCGTCCGTTATCGGCGAAATACCGCAAAACAATAACGAAAAGAAAAAAGAAGTAAACAACCCTGAAGCAGGCCAGGCGGCAGGTTCCGATAAGGTCAGTATTTCGGAAGGCGTGAATTTTATCGGCAGTTTAAAAAGCGACGTGAACGAGGCGCAGTCGGCTCCTCCTTTCAAAATTAACGATATTAAGCAAAAGATAGCATCGGGAAATTACGCCGATTCTTCAAAAATTGCCGAAGGGCTGATTAATAGTTTAAACATTATCGGTGGGTAGAAAAAATTTAAAGGTTGACAGGCATATATGAAAAATACGGTCTCAAACGAAAATAAACTCGAAGACCTGCTCTGAAGTAGCGGCGGCATCCGCCGTTTCCACCGCGGTTAACCCGACCAACACCGACAACGCAACGATTAGCGCCGGTTCGGTCATTAATCCGTATAGTGCTAGCGGCGGCCAATATACGCTTATTTATACCGGTTCGCTAAATTATTTTTCTATTCTACGGTAAACTTAAAAGCCCCGGTCGTTATAAACGTTAAGAGACGCAAGGCTATTCAGACGGTTTTAAACAACGATTTATATTCCGTTAAGCAGAAACTGCCGATAATAAAAAAATAAATAAGGTAATGGCAAAAACCGGTAAAAAAGTATATTATTCGGTCTGACTTCTGTCCACTATTAGGTTAGAACCGGCTTTTCTTTTGCTATGGATTTTAATCCGGAAACTATTTTGCTTATCTGTCCGTAATACGAAATTTTTTTGCTTACGTCTTCGATAACCGGATAGACAGGCTCATTACCGGAAATCTTTGCATTTTTTTTGCCTATCGTACGATTCGATGTATCCTCTTTGTTTGTCCGTATTATCGTAAAACGACAGTATGATTTTATCGAAGTTGCATATTACGGTATTTGAAATGTCTATTATGTCGTCGGAATGAGACATTATTACAAAGTCGTCTCCTCCTATATGGCCTATGAATACGTATTTCTTGATGTCCCTGCATCTTGTTTTAGATATGTCGTAAACGGTGGTTGCTATGAGCCTAGACGTCATCATGATAACTTCGTCTCCCCTTAAAAAGCCGTATTTGTTGTTATAGGATTTAAAATTGTCTATATCGATATAGGCAAAAGAAAAATTAACGTCTTTATCGAGTTTATCTTTAATCGATTCCATTATAGAGGAATTTCAAGGCAGTTTTGTCAGCGGGTTTGCGTCTAATGCGGATTTAGAAGCGTGTATAATGCTGTCTATTTTATATTCCAGTTCGTATGGATTAAGAGGCTCTTTAATATAATCTTTCAAAAAATATTTTTCGTCTTTTATGCCGTTAAAATCAAAATCTGCCGGCAGCATAAAAAGAATCGGAATATTGCTCAGCATATTATCTAACTGCATGTCGTTAATCATTTTAATCTCTTTTTTATGCGCTCCGCGGTCTTTTCCCGAAGTTGCGTTCATCGTAATAATGATTAACTGCGGCGGCGAAGCATAAACGGAATAATATGCCTGATTGAATGAATCGAATATCTTAAAATCGTATCTTTCTAATTCTTCCTTAAATATGTAGTTATATGGAGAGTTTTTATCCGATACTATAAAAATTTTAGGCTTGTTAATAAAGTTTTTATCTTTATTCATATAGAATTGAGAATCATAAATTAATCTTTTACATAACAGGTTCAATTACTCGAATATATAAAGTTCGTCTTTATAGGAATATATTTCTTCTATTACGGATTTTATGAAATCAATATTTATGCCGAGTATATTTAATGTGTCAATGTTTATTTTTTCTAAATACGAGGTTCCCGAAAAACCGATGCCTAATGCCCTTGTTAAGAAATCCGCAATATTTAATATTGCCGTTTCCGCTTTAAAGTCGTCGGCAAGATTAACGTTGCAATGATATTTTATAGGCAGATATATAGACTGAGGCAGATTCCATTCTTTTGTCAGCATATAGCCTAAATAGTCGTGAGATATATTGAGAATATCATGCTCTATATCTACCAAAGGTTTTTCGCTTTTATCCGCATTTTCAATAATTTTTTTAAAATCGTCTTTGAACGTGGTAGCTATTATGATTTTTCCTATGTTGTTCAGTAATCCCGCGGAAAACATAATGTCTGAGTCTATATTATTTATCTTTTGCGCTCTAAGTTTCACCGCGATATGCTTTGCTGTGAAGGCGCAGAAAAGGCTGTGCTCCGACAGCCCCGCCATGGTTTCTTTCATGGCGGTAAAAACGGAGGTGGAAATTATGATGCTTTTTAAAACATTGGCGCCCAACAGCACTATTGCATGATTTATTATGAATATATAATTATCAGCCGCCCCAGTAAACCGTAGGTTATTTTTTTAATATTTCCTATAAATTTATCCGTAAGAACCGCCCCTTTCTTAAAAACCGTAATTCCTTTGCCGTATATTATATCTTTAGCTAAGACATCGCCAGCTTTAAGATTTTCCGCCTTTACTTTTTTCATATAAATTATAATTACCTTTTAAATACCTTTAAAAGTTGATTTATATTATATCATATTATAAAATTATGATAGAAAAAATAAAACAATAAATATAATCGATATGAAAAATTATACGGTAATAAAAACGGGGACGGATTTAAATCCGTCCCCGTTAATCGGATTAAAATTTAAAATAGCCGATAAAATTCTTATTATAAATAAGTATATACTGCTTATTTTATTAGAAAAACGAGAAAATCCGGTTAATATCGGACATGTATTCGATAGAAAGGTTTTTTTGACGTCTCTTTTTTCTAAAGCGGAAAACCGCACGCGCGCATATTCATATAAAGATAAAATATCGGAAACGGGCGGTGCCGAACTTTTATCGCGGCTTAAAGATATATTGACGGATATAACGGAATCCGACAAAACTATTATAAATATTTTAACCGAAAAAAAAGAAGATACCGCCGATAAAATTTCAATGCTAAGGAAACTTTCCTCCGCCGTTAAAGCTTACGGCGCTAATTGAACGATAAGGTGCATTATATTATGGATAATTTAGACGGGCATTTTTATAAAAATCGGGAAATAATTTTAGAAACCCTCCAAAAAAAATTTTAAGGGCTATATTAATAAAATAGACGACGGGTTTCTGTATATAGTTTTATATTCGACTTTTAACGACAGGCAGCCGCCGGAATTCGGCTCAGAGGATTACGATATGGACGCAGACGTATCTTTAATTAAAAGCTCCGCCGTTCTTACTTTAATAAGCTCCGGTTTTTCCAAAACTTTCATATATAAGCCTATTTTAAAAGACATCGTTAAAAATGCCAATTAGCGATAAACAGCAAATCGGACGTAATTATTTCCCTTATTAATCCGGAAGCGTCCATATTCGCGATTATTAAGGAAAAGCAGGTATCTAATTGAATAAATTTATATTTTTTATTATTATAATATAAATAATTTATTTTTAAAATAATTTCTGCAGACAAAGGCCAGAGAATAGGTATTTTTGCCGGTTCCGGGGTGGGCAAAAGCACCCTTCTCGGCATGTTCACGAAGTATTCCGAATCCGACGTAAACGTTATTGCGCTGATAGGCTAAAGAGGGCGCGAGGTTAAGGAATTTATAGAAAAAAGCCTAGGAGAAGAAGGGTTAAAAAAATCTGTAATCATAGTAGCCACTTCCGACAAATCGCCTTTAGCAAGGCTGCGCGGCGCTTTCGCCGCTATGATAAAATGTATCGTTGCCTTAGATAGGAGATAATAGAAGATAATATAAGATAATAGTCAGACTTATAACTCCCCCTCCTTGATAAGGAGGGGTGCCCGTTAGGGCGGGGTGGTTTATGGATAAAAACTTGCAATACAATAATAATTCGAGCGGTCTCAGCAGGATAAACAGAAGAGAAGAGGCTATAGCGCTATTTAAAAACAAAAGCCTTCTGGAACTCGGCAAAATAGCCGACGGTATAAGGAAAAAAAAGCATCCTGATAACGTCGTAACGTTCATAATAGACAGAAACATAAATTATACCAACGTATGCACGTCGGAGTGCAAATTCTGCGCTTTTTATAAAAAATACGGCGTTCCAGATGCAGGGGCTTACGTTCTTTCGAAAGATCAAATCTTTGCTAAAATCAGCGAAACCAAAGAACTGTCCGGCACGCAGATTCTTCTTCAGGGCGGATTAAATCCGGATATATCTATAGATTATTATCTTGGACTTTTAAGCGATATAAAAGAAAAATTCGATATCCATATACACGCTTTTTCTCCTCCGGAAATTATTTTTATCGCAGATTCAAACGGTATTACCGTCAAAGAAACGCTCGGTCTTTTGAAAGAAGCGGGGCTGGGTTCGGTGCCGGGAGGTGGAGCCGAAATACTCGTCGACAGGGTCAGAAAAAAAATCAGCCCTAATAAAATCAACAGCCGTCGATGGCTCGAAGTCATGGAAGAAGTTCACCTCGCCGGACTTAATTCGTCGGCGACTATGATGTTCGGGACGATTGAGACCGACGAAGACATTATAGAGCATCTTTTTAAACTCAGGGAGCTTCAGGATAAAACCGGCGGTTTCAGGGCTTTTATTCCGTGGAGTTTTCAGAGCAAAAATACGGCTCTTAATCCGAGGGGCGTTTACGGCCATTATTATCTGAAAGTTCTTGCCATTTCAAGGATAATTTTGGATAATTTCGACAATATTCAGGCATCGTGGGTAACGCAGGGTGCAAAAATGGGGCAGGCGGCATTAAGTTTCGGTGCAAACGATATGGGTTCGACCATGCTCGAAGAAAACGTCGTTAAAGCGGCGGGAACGACAAACAGTGCCATTGACGAGAAATTAATGGTAAGGCTGATTAAAGACGCGGGATTTATTCCTGCGCAAAGAATTAATAATTATGATAGAATAAAATTTTATTAAAAATTATTATAAAATTATGTTATAATTTCATTTAATAAAAACGATAAAAATGTTGAATTAAATAAAGCAAAGAGAGGAAAATAACGCGGTGACGGAAGAAAGGCTGTTATATTTTAAAAAAATACTCTCCAAGAAGCTGGATTGCCTTCTGGATGAAGCTTTAAAGACGGTAGATACGATGACGAAAGAAGACGATAATTTTCCCGACCCTACGGACAGGGCGACGCTGGAATCGGACAGAAATTTCGAGTTGAGGATACGCGACAGGGAAAGAAAACTTATTCCGAAAATAAAAGAGGCGCTCGAAAGAATAGAAAACGGAACTTACGGCATATGCGAAGAATGCGGAGAAGAAATTTCGGAAAAAAGGCTGGAGTCGAGACCCGAGGCTACAATGTGCATCGTTTGCAAAACTAAGGAAGAAGAGCTTGAAAAAAAATCTAATATGTAATAAAGTATGATAAATAATGATAAACCCTACGAATAAAATTTGCCCGCTCAAGCGCATTCTCATCGTCGAGGACAATAGGATGCATGCCGAGCTTTTAAAAATTATCATAGGTTCGTCTTTCGCGCCGATATAACCGTTGCGGAAAATGGCAGGGATGCACTTGATAAAATTACGTAAGGCAGTATTTTCGACCTTTTTATAATAGATATAATGCTTCCGAAGATAAACGGGCTCGACGTTCTTAAAACAATAATGAAAGTTTACGATAAAGTTCCGATTTTAATGCTCAGCGCGCTGAACGATAAGGAAATAATGGACAAAAGCTATGCCGAAGGAGCTACGGATTATGCGGCAAAGCCTATTAGAAACGAAATGCTGAAGGACAAAATCGGCGCTTTGCTCGGAAGCTGCGAGTTATAAATAAAACACCTTGGCGGTATATAAGCTCGGTTCGTCGCATAATACTATTACAGCCAAAAACGATTAACCGTAAACGGATTTTAAAATAAAGGGGAATTAAATTTAGCTTGAAGAGACAGAATAATTTTATGAACGGTATCATGGCAAAAATCTTGATATACGGCGGCGGAAATGCCGCAAAGACTCTTATAGGCATGTTTCAGGGCTACAAAAATGTCGAGATAGCCGCAGGATAAAATGTTCGAATATATACAGATAGACGTTATAAACAGCGGTATAGGCATAGACGACAATTTTAAAAATAAGGTATTCAAGGAGTATATGTAGGTGGATAATAATTATTCTAGACAGTATGAGGGAATCAGTCCGGGTCTTACCCTTACTAAAAAAATCGTAGAACTCCACGGCGGACATATAGATTTCGAATCCGTTAAAAACAATTTTACCGATTTTATGTTCGTTCTTCCTAACCAGCTCGAAGCGGAAGTATCGGCTATAAGCTCAGAAGACGCCGAAAAAACCTTGA
The DNA here is from genome assembly GCA_021784835.1 of bacterium. The sequence continues at coordinate 8,242 of JAJYHI010000016.1, read as the reverse complement.
TAACCATAGACAAAAACATACTCTACGAAAAAATAAAGGAATACCTTAAACTTGGCCGATAACTTTAAATTTTATACCGAGCTTAAGGTCAGGTACGAAGAGACCGATGCGATGTCCGTAGTCTATTACGGAAAATATTACGTTTTTTTCGAAGTGGCAAGAACCGAGTATCTTAAAAATATAGGCTATAATTATACCGATATAGAGAAAGAAGGCTTTTACTTCGTAGTAGCTGAATCGAACTGCAAATACTACAATCCCGCAAGGTATGACGACGATTTAAAAATATTTACAAGGGTCGAATATATAAAAAACTCCAGTTTTAATTTTATTTACAATATCGTAAAAACAGTCGAAAACGAAGTTGTTCCAGATGTAAAAATTGCCTCCGGCAGTACAGTCCTCGTCTGCGTCGATAATGCAGACTTCAAGCCCCGCCGCATCCCCGAATATTTAAGAAAAGCCATTCAGGATTTTGAAAACTTTTAAATAAGCCCCCTTTTTTCTTTCTTTCTTTCTTTCTTTCTTTCTTTCTTTCTTTCTTTCTTCATTTTCAGCTTTCAACTCATATAATCCAAACTAAATAGAGCATTTCCGGCATTTTGTAACGTAAACGCAACAAAAATTTAACCTGTTTTTAACAATTCCTTCATAATACCGAAACATTAAAATGATATAAATATTATTAACGCAAATTTAATTTAATTTTATTTATATCGCAGGAGGAAAAAATGTTAAACGAAGCAAAGGTTAAAATTTTCTATTGTTTAGCCGCGATTAACGGTTGTTCGCTCAAAATTGCCGCAGGAATCCAGGCTGAAATTTATGCCGAAGATTTTCGTTTTAAAAAATTCCGGAAAAATCTGAAAAAAATTTTATTATCGGCTTTTGTTTTCGGTTCTATTTTATCCGTAGGCCGATATGCGTTTGCCGTTATAAATTTAAATCAGGGGTCTCTGGGCATAGGGGCATCCGGAATTTTAAACGAGGCGGCTACATGGATTTGTTACAGGCTTGCTCCGGCTACCCTAACCATAGGCCTCGTCAAAGGATTTTACGATATAAAACAGCATAAGCCGGATGCGGCAAGAAAAGCGTTTATAACCGCCGCCGCAGGAACAGGAGTTATGCTTGCTCCTACCATAACCGGGGCGATACTCGGAATAGTCCAGAACGCGGGAGGTGCCGCCGGAGGAATTAACATGGGAGGCGGAAACGGCGCTACTACCGTAGGACAGCCTTAATATACAACCTTAAATCAACGTTAGAATTTTTTTATGAAAGAACAAAATCAAAATAATCAAAACAATAATAAAACCGGCGGCGGTAACGGCGGTTATACCGAATTTAAAATTTATAGCGGCATATACGGCAAAGTAACGAGGTTCGGATTAGAAATTTACGACTGGGGACTTTTTATATTTTTTACTATGGTATCTATCCTTTTATTGAAAAAAATAATTATTATCGCAATATTATTAGACGCCGCCGTTTTAATTTTCTTAAAAAAATATAAAAAGAATAAGCCGGATTTTTATACTAGTTCGTTGCTGTCTTTTATATTTGCTAAAAAAGAGCTTTATGTTTTAGACCCAGAGCAAGATAAAAAAATATGTTTTTAAATTCGGTATTAAAAAAAATAGATACGGACGCTTCTTTAAATCATTACGTCAATCTTTTGTCCGTAAACGACGGCATAGCCGCAGGGATAGACGGGTCGTTTACCATAGGATTCTCTGTCAGAGGTTTCGATTATTATCTCTCCGGAAACGAAATTATCAACGATGCGGCATACGTAAACGACCTTCTGCTGAATCTTCTGGACGAAAATATAAACCTTCAATGGATTTATAAAATAGAAGACAAAAACGAGCCTTTTATTTCCGATTACGAAACGTCTTCGATGCCCCCGGAAGACTTTAAATATATTAAAGAAAATAAAATTAAACATTTAAGGTCAAAACCCATTAAGAATATTAAGATATATCTGTTTTGTTCTTTTAACGGCTTGAATCTGCATGCAAAAGATGAAAGAACGAATATCCTTCCTAAGGTTTCGGATTACGCCTCAGGACTGTTTAAATTTAAATTTGCCGGAGCGGTTAATTCCGTTTCGAGAAATAATGCCCTTGCCGATAAAAAGTTCATAGAAAAAAAATTAATGAATATCGAAAATAATCTGAGCTTTATATCCTCAAGACTGGATATAAGTTTGAAGAGGATGGGAAATCAGGAGCTTGTGGATTATTTTTATGCCGAATTGAACCCCTGTAGGTCTTTAAGCGTTAAAGCGCCGTTGTGGGAAGATATGCTCGACGGTTCCACTTTCAGAAGTCAGCTTATATATTCCTGCGCGGAAATTAAAAGAGATTTTTTTTATCTCGACGGATACTATTACAAATTTATAAATATGCACAGGCTTCCGTCGCGCGCCGATTCTTTCGGGATAACTTCCATTTTGAATATCGGCGGTTCCGCTGGAAATTTTCTCCCTTACGATATTTCCGTCGCCTTCAATATTCCCGGACAGGAAAAAACAATAGAAAAAATACAAACCGACAGAAATATAAAGGCAAGCCTGACCGAAGCCGTGGGCGGCGGATATACCGATTATAAAGGGGCGAATATTACCGAACAGTTGGACGAATTTTTAAAATCCGTTTCTAAACTTCAAAAGAAAGTAGTGGAGTTTTCGCTATGCGCAAGGATTAAATCTAAAAATTTAGACGAACTTGGTTCTATGGCGGTAAAACTCCTCGAATCATTCAAGAATTATAATGGAATGGAAGGAATAATAGACAATATGGAGCACCATAATCTTTTTCTTTCTTTTCTCCCCGGACAGTCCCGTTTTAACAGGCGGTTTAAGACGTCCATTTCTTCTTCGGCGGCGGCGTTTTTTCCGCTTAACGAGGGTTTTGCCGGAACCGAAAACTGCGCCATTCCTTTGATAAACGACAGAGGGGAAGCCGTAAAATTAGACCTATATAACAACCGCCTGGCTTCAAAGCACGGAATAGTCTTCGGAAAGACGAGAAGCGGAAAGGGATTTATGCTTAACGGATTTTTAAGCAATTTTTACATATCGGGAGGTAATTATCATATCATAGGCGTAGATATAGGCGGAACTTACAAAAAGTTCTGCAAAATATTTAAAGGCGATTACATAGAAATAGATTTAGACGGAAGCTACTCCATAAATCCGTTTCCTCCAAAAAAATACGCCGTTAAGGAGATTAACGGCGAGGAGGCGTTCGATCCGGATATTATGGTGTTTTTGACGGGAATAATCGGGCTTATGGCGGAACCGGAAAAAAATTTATCGCCTAACGATAAAACTATCATAACGCGGGCCGTTCAGGCGGCATACGACGGGATAGCAGATATGGACGATATGCCGGTAATATCGGATATTAACAACATTTTGTTCGATTACGGGGAGGCAAGGGACGTTTTAGATAAAAAAAGAGCTATGGAAATGGGAAAAAATTTATTTCAGTGGACGGATATCTCTTCTCCTTATGGAATGCTTATCAACAGAAAAAAGGGAATAAATATAGATAATAAAATAGTAATATTCGACCTTCAAAAGCTAAAAGGGCATGAAGACCTGCAAAAAGTAGTTTTTGCTATAATAAAAAATATATCTTTTAAAAAAATGTACGATAAATCGGCAAAAGTCTTTTTCTTTTACGACGAATGTTGGGAATTTATGAACGACCCGAAAATTTCGGAGTTGATAATGCACCTTTATAAAACTTCGGCGAAATGGGGTTCTATGGTATGGAGCATTACCCAGGAGCCGAGAGACCTTTTAAAAGCTGGAAATATCGGCAAAAGCATTATAGAAAATTCATCCATAAAGATATTCTGCCAGCTTGACGGCGGCGTTTCGACGGAAGATTTAAAATTATGCGGTCTCAATGAAAAAGAGGTTAATATAGTAAAAAATCTTAAAGTGGTAAAAGGGCATTATGCAGAATACTTTTTAAAATTCGGCAAGGATTCCGCTGTAATAAAAAATTCACCTGACCCGTTTGAATACTGGCTCTGCTGTAAATCGTCCGAAGACGAAGAAATAGAAAGGCTGGTAGAACGGCTTTATCCGGATAAGTCCTTAAAAGAACGACTTTATATATTAGCCGAAAGATATCCTAACGGACCGTACGGGATAGAACGGAATAAATAAAATATTGCCGAAATATAATTACTAAGGAGGCTCGTAAAATGAATAAGAGAAAAAATAATGCAAAAAAAACGAAACTGTTTTTGTCGTCGGCTGCAGCCGTATTTGTCATTTCTGCTTATCTGGCGGGCGTATCTTACGGGCTTGCTCTTCCTCTTCCGGATATAAGCGCCGTGTCCGGCCAGATTCAGTCGGTCGAAACCGCCGCAAGCGGGGCGTTTTCCGCCCTTCAGGGGCTTGCCGGAACATTAGGATATGCGCCGGGCGCGGGCGGAGGACCGCTGTTTAACCCGGGTCCGGGACTTTCTGAAGCCATGGCAACTGTAGATAAACTTACGGCGGACGTTTCTAATATGCAGGAAGAATATCAGAATATAGTCATTAACTATGATAAGTTAGGACATTTAGTTAATTCGGTCGAAAATGCGGTAAGCGGCATAAACAACCTGAATAATCAGATAAACTCGGCTTTTAATCAGATTCCTCAGGATTTGACCGCAAGCGACGTTAACGCGAATTCCGCCCAAAGCCTTATATCCGGAATTAATTCCGCTCTTAATTCGGAATCTTCAGAATATGCAAACCTTAATGCGGCGGGAGAAACTTTTAATCCTCAGGCTTTTATTTCGGGAAGTTCTTCTTCCTCGCCGGGAGCTTTAAACAAATCGGCCCTCGAAAACGGTTCTTCAATATTTTCGGAAGAAGATATTTTTAATTCCGGCGGAAATTCTGGCGCAGCAACCGAAACCCTTAACTGTTCTTCGTTAGGGGGCGGTTATTATTTCGACGAAAACGGAGACCCGATAGGCGGATGCACCGATAACGTTGACGGGCTTTTAGGCGATACGGCATCCTCCGGTCTTTATAACGCCGGACTATCTGCGGCAAGGGCGCATAAGGCGGAGCTCGAAGGTTCGGAATTTATGAATGAAATTTCGGGAAATGCACTAAAAAACACCACCAATTATTATGCTTACCAGAGTTCTATTTTAACTATTATGGCGGAGGAAAGCGCCGCAAACCTAAAAAATTTAGGCTATATGGAAAGCCAGCTGAAGCAGATAGAGCTGGCTAAATCGTCCGAAGAAATAAAAAAAGAACATACCGGCGCGGTAATTTTGCCTCAGGCTAATTCGGAGCCTGATATGAATTTTTACGGCAAAACTACCATGTAGGAATACATAAAACTTATAATATATAGTATTAATTAAATACGATTACTTATGGAGATATATTTAAAGCATATCATAAAGTATTTGCCATATACTTTATTAATTTACGGTTTTATATTTTTGTTTATCGGCTTTATTTCCGTAAGAACCGCTTGCGCCGCTTCGGGTTTTAACCCTCCTGCGTCGGCAAGCTCCGGCAGTACCGCTTCGTCTTCGGCTTCTACTGTAGGCGCCGCTGATAAATCGGCTATGTCCATTTCAAAGCTGAACAACGGAGAAGATTTAACCATGCTTTCCATAGATTCGATTCCTCCGGCGCTCAAACAGGATTCCGGATTGAGCAGTTTTGTTACTTATATGTTTTATTTTTTATTCGCGCTCGGCATAGTTTTGTCTTTTTTTGAAGGATACCGAGCAGAATTAACGGGCGCCGTTTTTAATTATTACGGATTATTTTTAAGGACGGCGTTAATAGCTGTCGGTTTTCTTTCGTGGAAACAGACCGGACAGTCCAACTTTGCCCAGCTGATATTGACTTTAGCGGATAAAATACAACTCTATCTTATAAAGCAAAACATTTACGGCATAGGGCAGTCGGTATCGCAGATAGTTTCTTCCATTTCCGGCAGTCTTCACTCCGTTTCCATTCCTACCGTTTCTTCCAACGGAACCTCGTCGGTTCACGGAGGATGGAATCTGAATCCGGTTTCGTGGCTGGCAGGCGCGGTTCATGCTTTGACTGGAGCCGTTCTTATGGGCATAATATGGTTTTTGTTTAATATTTTATATCTGGCTATACAGCTTTTTATGGCATTAGTCCAGCTCGTATTTTTGGGGCTGTTGTTTTCTCTGTGTCCTATAATACTTGGTTTTGAAACAATACCATACACGAGGGGCATATTCGCCAAGTGGTTTAAAATGTTCGTCGAAATCTCGTTCTGGGGCGTAATGGCGGCGCTCGAACAGCTTATTTTCTTTACTGTTTTAAGCAAAATGGGATCCGCGGATATGCCTTCTACCGGAACGGGCATAGGAAACATTTTAGGGATGTTTACGTTCGCCGAAGTTATAACGGTTTTTATAATTATGATGGTTATAAACGTTTCCGTTCCGTTTCTCGTAGGTAAATTATTCGACGGCATAAGCGGAGAAGCGCACGAAAAAATAAAAACGGTCAAGTCTAAAGTTGCGGGAGCCGGCCTTACCGCGGGCTCTTAATTAGATGAAAAGAGTCTAAATTTACGAAGACAGGGATGCAGACTGAGCAAGGACGGAACTAAGATTAATATAAAAACTAAAATCGGGAATATGAATAATAAAATAGAGGATTTAATTAGGTATGCCTGAACTGTTTAACTGCAAAGACGGATATAAAAAAAGAAACGGCAGGCTGTTTTACGAAATATGGGGCGACCTCGAATCCCAGAATACGACGCTTAAGGTCGTAATAATATTAATGTCTTTAATTACCGTAACTTCTCTTTTTACGGCATTTTATACGTATAAGGCAGACAGGATTCCGGTGGTAATAAGGGTAAGCTCCGTCGGAAACGCAAAAGTTTTGAGGAACCTGCCGCTTAACAATAAGGCGGGTATGGGCGAAATAGTATATTTTTCCAAAAGTTTCGTACGAGAATTCACCGGATTTAATTCGATAATGATTAAAACCGAACTTTCGAGGGCGCTGAATAAAATGTCGGCAACTTACGGCAAAAAAACGCTGAATATGATTATAAGAAGCAAATTTGTTCAAAAAATGGAAAAAGCCGGCATAACTTCTAAGATTAAATTTAAAAAAATAAAATTAATAAGGCAGACCGTAAACCACGACGAATTAAAACTTTATATTATAAGGACCGTAATATCCAATTCCGATACGTCTATAAAAAACAGCGCCGCATACGAAGACAAGCTCATTCTTAAAAGGATAAAAAGAAGCGTTCAGTTCCCGTTCGGTTTAGAGGTGGTTTATTTCAGCAGTTTAAAGCTTGGAGGGGCGTGATGCCTTATAATAATCCGCACGTTATAAAAGAAGAAGACTTAGAAAATAATATGCAGGGTAATTCTGCGGTCGTTCATGCCGATATAAACGGCGGCGGCTCCGTCTCCGGAGGTCAGGTTCGCGATGAAGAAGATGTTTATAACTCCGTTCCAGCCGTTAAAAAGAAATTATCAGGCAGGGATTTTTTCGGTTTTTTTAAACTGCCTCTGATAATAATAGTTTTTTTAATTGCCGCAGGTCTTGTGTTGAAATATGTATTGGCCGGCAGACCCCAGACTGCAGTAAAGAAAACTATGAAAAGCAACACCGTGATAACCGATAAAAAAAGGTTTTCTCCGTCCGTTTTCGATTATACCGCAAACCTTAAAGGCGGAACCAAAAAATCCGGTAAATTCAATATTAAATTCAAAAAAGAAGCGGGTGAATTAAAGCATAATGTAAAATTTAATTCCGGAGTAAATTCTTCTTTCGCATCCGCAGTTCCTCAAATAACCAAAAAAACCGTAGTATTCATAGAAGCAAGGTACGGAAAATATATTTTAGATTCGGAAAGAGGAATTAAGTCTCTTAAACCTGCCGGAAACGGAAAGGAAGAAAAAAGCAGCGCGTCGGCAGGCGGCGGCTCTGCAGTCGCCGTGCCTCAGGGAACGGTAATAGACGCTTATACGAAGTATAAAATTTTTTCTTACAATACTTCCGTTCCGGTTATAGCCGTCGCTTCGTCGGGTTATTATTCAGGCGGCAAAGCCGTTTTAAAAAAAGGAGATAAATTTTTCGGAACGGTAAGCGTAAAACATTCTTTAAACCGTTTAAACATAAATTTCGACAAAATTATAGAACGTTCCGGAAATTCGCTGACTATAGATGCGACGGCTATGATGC
>JAJYHI010000137.1 GCA_021784835.1 bacterium | reverse complement strand
TCGTCAGAACGGCTTTCGGAAGAAAATGCTATATAGAAAACATAAATTCCGGAATAAGAAATTTATCGTCGTTTTCGGAAAGGGCGGCGATTAACGCCCCGATTCAAGGAACCGCCGCCGATATAATTAAAATTGCCATGGTAAATATTTATAACCGCTTTCAAAGCATGCCCGAATTAAAAGAATCCGCAAAAATGCTCCTTCAGGTTCACGACGAACTAATATTCGAAGTCGAAGAATCGCTGACAGACGATATTAAAAAAATAATATCCCCGTTAATGACCGACCGGAAACTTCTTTCCGGCGTTCCGCTGGAAGTCAATATCGGCATCGCAAAAAACTGGGCGGAAGCCCATTAAGAAGTAAAAATCAGTTAATTCGCATATCTTACATTTTTTTCTTGACAAAATTTTCACAAGTGATATAAATATGATAAATAAGATTAGATTAATCTTAAATTAAAAATATAACAAAGTTATAAAATTTATTTTATAGGGAGGTGAACAAAGCGGGTTTTATTGCATTTTTTATTTTTTTAATCTTAGTTTAATTATTTATTTAAACTTTAAGGAGTTTTTATGGAAGAGTCATTAGACAGTTATGTTGACAAAGGTCTTGTAAAGACTTATTTATTTACGGCTGTAATATGGCTGTGTATTGCCACGACAGTCGGTTTTCTGCTTTCTATTAAATTTTGGTGGCCGGCATTTTTAAACGATATTCCGTATCTTGCATTTCCGAGACTGCAGATGATACACGTTAACGGAGTTGCGTTTGCGTGGCTTTTTACCGGTTTTTTCGGAGTTTCTTATTATTACGTGCCAAGGCTTGCCCGCCAGAAATTGTTCTGGGTAGGAGGCGCATGGCTTCTTTATTTTTTATGGAATTTTATAGTCGTAGCGGCTGTAATAGAATTTTTACTCGGCGATAATAAAGGACTGCCTTATGCCGAAATTCCGATATGGATTAATTATATAGTCGTGGTAGCGGTCGTTATTTACGCTATAAATATTTTCGGAACTATATTTACCAGACAGGAAAATCAGCTTTACGTCAGTTTATGGTATTTGATGGCGGGTATAGTCTGGTCGGCGCTTAATTATATAATCGGAAACTGGATTCCTTATTACTGGGCAACCGGAACCGAGGGAGCTATGTTAAGCGGTTTTTATTTCCATAACGTCGTCGGAATGATGGTTACGCCTTTAGGATTGGCGATTGCTTATTACGTTCTTCCTATCGGCACGGATAAGCCGATTTATTCGCATAAGCTTTCCATAATCGGATTTTTTGCCCTTGCGTTTATCTATCCGTTTACGGGCGCGCATCACTATATTTACAGCCCGATTCCGAGATGGGTGCAGACCATTTCTATCGTAACAAGCATGCTTCTCATTATACCGGTCTGGGTCGTTATTACCAACTTTTTCGGAACGATGAAAGGAAAATGGACTAAACTTACGGAAAGCATTCCCGTTAAATTCGTAATTTTAGGTTCCGTATTTTATCTTCTTACCTGTTTTCAGGGACCGATGCAAAGCTTAAGGTCTATGCAGAAAATCATCCATTTCACGGACTGGGTCGTCGGACATGCCCATATGGCGTTATACGGCGCTTTTTCCTTATTTATTTTTGCGGCAATATATCTGATGTGGCCGATTGTTTCCGGGAAAGAAATGGACAAAAAACTCGGCAACTGGCATTTCTGGCTTGGTTTTGTCGGCTTTTCCATTATGGCCATGGTTTTATGGGCGGCTGGATTAATCCAGGGTATATTGTGGATTGCGCAGGTTCCGTTCCTTAACACCGTATGGGATATTCAACCCTACTGGGTTATCAGGACGGTTGCGGGAGCGATGATGGTGCTGAGCTTTTTTGTTATGCTCTACAATATGTGGAAAACGAATAAAGAAGCGGCGCAGGCGGATTAATAGCGGTTATATTCGAAAATTAAAAAATTTAAGTAAGGAGATAAATTTATGAAAAGGAGCGGTAACGTCATATTAATAGCCGGCTTTGGATTTTTCCTTTTAGGATTCGTTGTAGTCGGCATTATTCCGTGGCTTCAGCCTAAGCAAAGCACTCATACTATAATAAATCTTAAAGGAAAAGCTGAGCCGGTCAGCGAACTTACCGGACTTGCGGCGAAAGGTAGGTTGGTCTATATCCACGAAGGATGTTGGGTATGCCATTCGCAGTTCGTTAGGCCGGTTTCCGGAGAAAAACAGTATTACGGTCCAGTTGCCCAGGCTGGAACTTATAACTATCAACTGCCTATGCTTATGGGCAAAAGAAGAATAGGTCCGGACTTGTCGGACGAAGGCGGAAAGCATACAAATGATTGGCAATATGCCCATTTATACGACCCTAACTCTGTTTCTCCCGGTACGATAATGCAGCCTTATCCGTGGCTGTTTCATGGAAGCGCAGCCAAGCCGACTAAAAGAGCGGTGGAACTTGTAGCCTATCTTCAGACTCTGGGAACCGATGTCGCTGAAGGAACGGGATATAAGAGCTACTGGCAGTATAAAGCCGCACAGGTAAGTACGGTTTCTGCCGTCGTTACTAATTCGCCGCAGGCGGTGCAGGAAGGCATGAAAATTTACAATGCTAACTGTCAAGGATGTCACGGAGTAAAAGGCGGCGGAAACGGTCCCGCCGCGGCAAGTTTAACGCCGAAACCGTGGAATTTTACGTCCGGCAAATGGATCAAGAAATACGGTTCATCGGACAAAGATATCTATACAAGAATAGCTCAGGGAGTGCCTCATACTTCTATGCCGGAATGGGCAACTTCGCTAAAACCGAATCAGATATGGCAGGTATTGTATTATATTAAAACTTTTTCGCAGAAAAAAACGGCGTAAAAGCGGTTAAATTATGTTTGATTTTATAAATAAAATAAAAGAAAAACAAAAGCCCGCAAGCTGCGATTTTTGCGGGGCAAAAGTTAAACGGCCGATAACGGCGGAAGTTAAAACACCCCCCTATATGTTAAACTTCTGCTGTTACGGCTGTAAAATAGGCTACCTGACCCTTGATAAAGGCGAAAGTTCTATATCCGATTTTATTATTAACGATATCGAATTAAGGGGTCGGGCGCCTATTTTGAAAAAAGAAAAAAATGCCCCCGCTTTATCCGTTTCGGATAACTGCGTAAGTTTCGGCATTAAGGGAGTAACCTGCACTTCCTGCATACCGGTAATAGAAAAGGCGCTGGAGCTTCAGGAAAACGTTATAAGCGCAAAAGTAAATCCGGTCAGCCATACAGTCACGCTAAATTTCGACAAAGATGTATCCAATATAAAAAATATAAAAACCGTTTTAAAAAAATTAGGATATTCTATTTCCGAATACGACAACAGCTACGATAATCTTAAAGAAGAATCGTATTCCCTGCTCGCCAGATTCGGATTCGGCGTTTTTATGTCTATGAATATAATGGTATTTTCACTGCTGTTATATTCTAAATATTTTTTGAAGCTAAGAAGCCAAATCGTAAATTACAGCCATTTTATTTTATGGGCTTTTACCTCCGCAATAGTTTTAGTCGTCGGCTTTCCAATATTTAAAAGTGCGTTTAAAAAGCTTTTTTCGCTGGCTTACAATTCCGATACTTTAATTTCTATAGGAGTTTTATCGGCTTACCTTTACAGTTCTTTTATTACTTTCGGATTTTATAAAAGAAGTTCCGGGGTATTTTTTGATACTGCGGCTATGATATTGATTTTAATTACATTCGGCAAGTTTCTTGAGGCTTCGGCTAAAAGGTCTTCTCTTTCCGGACTGCATAATTTAACGCGGTTGAAACCAGATTCTGCGGTATTAATTGCGGAAGGAGGAGAAAAAAACATAGATATAAAAGACGTTAAGGAAGGCGATATATTATCCGTTAAAACCGGCGAGCCGGTACCTGCAGACGGGAAACTTATTTCCGAATATGCGACGATAGACGAATCTATGTTCAGCGGAGAGCCGCTGTCCGTCAATAAGGAATCGGGAGGAAAAGTTTTTGCCGGCTCGATAAATAAAGGCGAAACGATAAAAATCAAGGCTGAAGCCGAAGTTTATAAAAGTTATCTTTTTAAAATGATAAGATTTGCCGAAAAGGCATACAATATGAAAATAGAGCCGTTAAGATATATAGACGAAATATCCAAAATTTTTGTGCCTATTATAGTCGGCGTCTCTTTTTTAACCTTTATTTGCTATTATTTTTTCACCGGGAATATCGATTTGTCGATAACCAGATTTATTTCGGTGCTGGTCGTGGCATGCCCCTGCGCTTTCGGTCTTGCCGCCCCGTTGGTAATAACAAACGCTATATCGAAAATACAGAAGGACGATATATTGATAAACGGCGCCGAAACTTTTGAAATTTTAAATAAGGCTGATACGGTCGTTTTCGATAAAACCGGGACTATAACCGAAGGATTGCCGTCGATACGCGAAGTCGTTCTCTCTGTCGAAGCAGGAAATCTATCTGCAGAAGCTTTAAAAAGCGAATTTATTCAGGTTGCGGGAATAATCGAAAAGAATATTACCGACAGGGTAGCCGAAGCGTTTAAAATAAAATCCGAAAACGATTTGAAACAGTCTTCAGCCGGCAAAAAGGTTGCGGAAGAAGATATTTCGAACGTTATATTTAAAACAGGTTTCGGCGTTGCCGCAAAATATAAAAATTCGGATGTTTTTATCGGGAATGAAGAATTTTTAAAAATAAACGGTATAGGCATAAGCAAAGAAATTGCAATAAGAGCTTTAGAATATGAAAAAGAAGGCGCAACGGCAGTTTATTTAAGCATAGGGGGCGTGTTAAAATGCTTCTTTGTAATCGCCGACAGAATAAAAGACGGCGCCGCCGAGGCTATAGAAGGCATTAGAGGCCTCGGTAAAAAAGTTGTAATGCTAAGCGGAGACAGCGAACCTGCAGTTAAGTTTATTGCATCCGCCGTCGGGATATCCGCGGACGATGCTTATTTTAAAATGAAACCGGAAGACAAGCTGGAATTTATAAAAAATTTAAAAAACAATAAAAAAAGGGGAACGATCGTGTTTGCGGGAGACGGTTTAAACGATATTCCGGCGATGGAAGAGTCCGATGTTTCCATTCTTTCTCCCTCAAAATATGAAATCCCGTTTAACCGTTCAAACGCGGTTTTATTAGACGGGAATTTAAAATCCATTATCGAATTATTTAAAATTTCTTCCGACATTAAAAAGATTATAAAGGAGAATCTTTTATTTTCTTTTATATATAATTTCATCGCGATACCTTTGGCGGTTATAGGCGTGCTTAATCCTTTAAGCGCCGCAGTCTCCATGATGGCATCCAGCATTTTTATAACCGTAAATTCTTTAAAGATACGCAGGCTTAAACAAAACCTCGCCTCAAAAGCGCGGAATGAAAAAATAATCCAAAAAACAATATTAAATACCGTAAGGGGGTGAACAAAATGTTTTTTTATCTTATACTTATTCTAATGAGTCTTTTTATGGGTCTCGGATTTTTCTTTTTATTATACTGGGGCATAAAAACCGGACAATTTAAAAATCCGGAAGAAATAGCGAAAAGAATGCTTAAAAATGAAGAAAGAAGCGCTAAATTAAGGCATTAATTCAATAACAGGCATTTTTATTTATTTTAATTTTAAAGCATGGAGGTTTATTATGAGCGAAAGTCATTCCGAAGAATCCTCGAACATCGAGGTAAGCGCCGGACACGGAGCAATGCCCGTCTGGCTTATGTTTGTCATTGCAGGTCTTGTTATCTGGGGAGTGGTTTATTTGTATCTTTACTGGTAAAACGCAATATTATTTATTACCTTCTTTAACTATCCGCGGCAAATTTTCTTATATGCATGAATTCGGAAATATTGCCGCGGAGACCATTATAAACAAATCGGAATTGAATCGGGGTGGGGTTTGGTTTCTATGATATATAGGAGTATATAGATATATGAAATATAATATAAGTATAAAACTTATAAGCAAAATATTACTGGTAATTTCGACGTTGTTTATTATAGCCGCCCCGTTGCTTAATATAATAAGAATGAATGTTTTAAAAGGAACAATCGTTTTATTCGGCAGATATTATTTTATTAACGAATTTTACGTATTATGGCTTTTTCTGCTTTTTATCTTATTTGCGTTTATTTTTGTTTCTATAGTTTTCGGAAGGGTTTATTGCGGATTCATATGCCCGCAGACGATATTGTCCCAGATATTCGAAGGGTTGTTCGAATATATAAAAAAAAAGGCGACGGCGGTTTCAAAGCCGGTTATATATGCGGCGGTTTTGATTTTTATGACGGTGTTGTCGCTGTTTATAGGGTTTAATTTAATAGCATATTTCGTGCCGCCCGCGTTAATTATAAAGCATGCTTTTTTGGAGCCGAATTACCTGACCCCGTATCTGTGGCTCATTGCCGGAGCGGTCACGGCCTTAATAATATTCGACATGGTTTTGTTGAGGCATAAATACTGCATTTATGCCTGTCCATACGGATTTATCCAGTTTTTGTTCAACGATTCGAGAACTTTAAGAATAGAATATAAACCGGCTGATAACGCTTTATGCAAAGACTGCAGCAACTGCACCGACGCCTGTTTTATGAAAATAGACCCAAGAAAAAAAGCCCTTCAGATTCAGTGCGTTAACTGCGGATACTGTATAGACGCATGCAGGGAAAGATTCGACTCTAAGAATGAAGAAGGGAAGAATTTATATTATTCTTTCGGGTTGGAAGAGGATAAAAAAAATCAGGCTAAAAACAGGCCGTTTTTTTATAAAGTATCTATTGCATTATTTTTGTTGATAGGGTCTTTTGTAATATTTATCGCTAAATTTTCTAATTACCATTATTTGAATCAATCGATATTTAACGTAAATCAGGCTTTTATATCGAACGATAAAATTATCGCCAACAAGTATAAGCTCATAGTCGAAAACGCTTCCGCTCAAACAAGGCGGTTGACTCTAAAAGCCGTTAACCCAAACTTAAAACTCCATTTTTTCTCCGGCGGTTCGTTAACCGTAATGCCCCATGAAAGCGTAACGGCTTATCCGGTGCTTTATATAAATAACGGAAGAAACATAGAAAGGAAATTAAAAACTGGACCTTATCCAGTAGAATTTCAGATTTTAAACTCAAGGGGGAAAGTAATTTCTATAAAAAAGACGATTTTTTTTATAACGAAAAAATGAGGCGGCGAAAATGGAAAAAATTAAAGATTCAAAGATTACCGGACTTTTGGTTTTAAGAAGATTTACCCAGATTTTAATAATCTTTTTGTTATTTTTAACTCCTGTTTTAGGGTTTGTCAGATTGGATAAAAAAACCGATTCAATCTTTTTTTTGCATCGCCAGATATATCTGAATTCCGTATCGGTTTATGAAGTTACGCTGTTTTTATCGTTTCTGGTTATAGCGGGATATTTGATATATCTGTTATTCGGGAGAGTCTGGTGCGGTTTTTTCTGCCCACAGCTTACCCTTTACGAATTCAGGGATTACGTTATAAATAAAATAAGAAAAATATTCGGCAAAAGTTCGGTTAAGAACGGGAAATCGAAAATAAAGCCAGGGTTTTCCGAAAAGATAGCGGTGTATATGTTTATAGGAATTTTATCCGCCGCCTTGACTTATTCCGTATCCTCTTATTTTATTAATTTTAATTCTTCCGGTTCGTTTAATTTTGAGAATCTTATATATCCTCTGCTCGTCGTGTTTCCTTTATTCATAATGGATTTAACGGTATTAAGGCCTAAGATGTGCGATTACTGTTTATACGGCTACACGCAGTCGTCGCTGTCGGACGAAAATTCTATAGGCATAAGCTATAAGCCTTCCGGGACGGCATGCAAAACCTGCACGGATTGCAAAGACGTCTGCCCTCAGGGCTTCGACCCGAGAAATACGCATTTCAGGACGTGTTTTAACTGCGCCAAATGTGTCGATGCCTGCCCCGAAAAATTTATTAAATTCGGCTTCAGGGGAGAAAACAACAGGCTTTCTTTTTTAAATTATAAAGCCGGTTTTCTCGCGGTAGTTCTATTAGCTATAGCTGGATTAATGTATCTTGCGCCTTTCAGGGTAGGGAAAATAAGGTTTACCGCCGCAAATTACAATCTTTACCACTATTGGAATTATAATTCCCCAAAATTAAAAGGTTATTTTTTAAATAAATTCGTAATAAACGCGACCAATTTTACCGGTAAAAAAATTGAAGTAAAACCGGAAATAAACGACGGCGTTTTTTCGAAACATCAGTTTTTGAAAGG
>JAJYHI010000115.1:33815-37075 GCA_021784835.1 bacterium | reverse complement strand
CTCTTTAATTGCGGCGTCATTGCCGCATGCGCTCATTTGCGCTTTATTTAAAATAGATATAAATTTAATATTTATTACGTTTAATAACTAATCCTCCAATAGTGTTTTAATTCCATTTCTTAAATTTCTTTATGTTTATTTTATGATTTGTTTCTTGATTTAATTTATTGCAATATTCATGCCAAAGTTTCTTTTCAATCAAAAACTACTTATAATTTACGAATTTATAAACTTTTTCATAAATTTAAAAAGAAATAAAAATAATTTGTGAAATAAATTTGCTTAATATATGAACACGATTGATTAAATAAAAAGCAGATAAAAACAGAAAACGGTTTAATTAAAATAAAGGGGCATATTTATTTATTCTTTTACTCCTGTTTGCTTTTGCGGATATGCATATAATAGAAACGGTAAGATTCATAAGATTTATTATTTGCAAAAAATAAATAAATCTGTCCCCTTTAAAATACCCTTTAAAAAGACGACTAAAATTATGGCATAAATTATGCATTTGCAAAATGTATGAATAATATATTAGAGAATATAATTATAAACGATACGACTCTCAGGGATGGAGAACAAACTGCAGGTATTGTTTTTTCTGCGGACGAAAAACTGCTTATAGCTAAAATGCTTGACGAAACGGGTGTTAATGAAATAGAAGCGGGAATACCGATTATGGGAGGAGATGAAAAAAACGCGGTAAAAAAAATAAACGAATCTGGGCTCAATGCAAAAATAATCGGATGGAACAGGGCAATTACCGAAGATATTTATTCGTCTTTAGATATAGGGCTAAAATTTATACATGTATCGGTTCCGATATCGAAAATCCATTTAGAATATAAACTTAAGAAAAATTTTGAATACGTAAAAAATAACCTTATAAATATATTAAAAATATTAAGCAAAGAAGGGGTAAAATATTCGGTAGGAGGAGAAGATTCTTCCAGGGCGGACTTAAAAACGATAGTCGAGATTATGAAAATTGCCGAAAACGAAGGAGCATATAAATTCCGTTATTCGGATACGGTAGGCATATTAAATCCTCTTAATATATACAAAGATATATTAAAAATCAAAAACGGCGGAAAATTTAAAAATATAATACTTGAAATTCATACGCATAACGACTTTGGAATGGCTGCCGCAAATTCAATAGCGGCATTAAAAGCTGGAGCAGATTCAGTATCGGGAAGTATTTCCGGTATTGGCGAAAGAGCCGGAAACTGCGCGCTTGAAGAAGTCATAGCTTATCTTAATTTTATAGAAAACCGAAAAATTAAATTTGATTTTATAAAAGCAAAAAAACTGGCAAAATTTATAGCAAAAATTACAAAGAGAAAAATTCCCGTATATAAACCGATATTCGGCAGAAATATTTTTTACCACGAAGCCGGAATACATACCGACGGAATATTAAAAAATCCGCTTAATTATGAAGCATATCCTCCTGAGTTGGTAGACTCAAAAAGAAAGCTGCTTACGGGAAAACACGGCGGTTCCGCCGCAATAAAATATAATCTGAATAAACTTGGAATTAAAATAACAGGCAAAGATGCCTCAAGTATGCTGTCCGTTGTAAAAAAAGAATCTTCTATTTTAAAAAGATGCCTGACCGATAAAGAGCTGTTATTTTTATATAATTATAAATTTAAATAATTTTGGAAACATGCGTTGCAACGCTATGCGCTCTATATTAAGCCAACGACTTTAAAAAATACTGTTAATTAAATCATCTCCTATTCCAAATCCTGCGCCCATTTCTATAGCCTGCCCAAAGCCGCTGCCGAGAAGCGAACTGAAAAATCCTTTTTTTTGTTGCGGCTGCTGTTGTTGCTGCTGCTGATACTGTTGCTGCTGATTAGAGTAACCTTGATTTTGAACCGGCTGGGTAAAACACTGGTCGCTAACCTGTGGAATATTTTGATGTAAAGTCTGCAAAAAAGAAAACATTTGATTTTGCTCGCTCTGAACGGAAAGAGCTATATCTTTAAGGTCTAAAAGCCATTCGCGGGCATCCTGATTTCCGGAAGACTGTAATTTTTGTAACTTAGCCGCCAAGTTTTGTATTTTATCGCCGACGCTGTTTGCCTCTGATTGTAATTTTTGATACTCCGTATCGATTATCGCATAATCCATTATTTTACCTCCAATAATTCATATTAATTAAATATTATTTCACTTTATAGTTTTGACATATTATTATACAACTTTTTCTTTATAATTGGAAATTTATAAAATTTTAAATTTCCGCCGAAGTATTAAGAACTAACTTCCGTTATGATTTCAGCTTCAGGTTTTTTCTTTTTATATTTGTGCGAACCATACCAAACGCCGAAAGTTAAAAGAACATTCGTCGCTATAATTACCGTAAACGCATATTCCGGAAATTTAGACGTTCCGTGAATACCAGCGTTTAAAGGCATATATGCCATAATAGCCGTAGCAAGCGCCCTGCCTATCATGGACAACATAAAAAATTTTTCTTTTTTAACGTCTTCAACATTATCAGTAGAAACGGAAGTCCTGTCTGAAGCCGGAACGGGATTTTTTTTTAAATTCGACAGTTTAAAAATAACCGATACGGCTATATATCTCGAAATTATTATAAGCAGGATTATTACAAAAAGCCTTATAAAAAATTCTACTCCGACGTCAGTCAATTCTACCACAACTCCAAGAAACACGAAAAAAACCGTACGAATTAAAAAAGAAAATTCATGGTTAAATTTTTTTATGACGGAATTTTTTATGCTCATTTTAAAAAAATTTAACTTTAGCTTGGTTAAAAGTTCTTCATTACCCATCATTATCCCGAAAACAAGTATGGCTATGGCTCCGTTTCCATGGATATAGTGCATAATAAGAACTATCACAAGCATTGCGGCAAAAGTAACGGAATATGCAAACTTCGTATTGGTTAAAAATTTTAAAAGCGAATACCATATTATTCCAGCTAATACTGCGACTAATGCAGATACGGCAAATGAATAAAGCGTCTGCAAGGCAATTCCTCCAATGCTGAAACTTGCAGATGAATTTTTTGCTATTTCTATTAAAACTATTAAAATAATTATTGCAAAAGCGTCGTTGAACGTGGATTCTATAGCTATTACCGTCTTGCTTTTTTCGGTCGCATCGATATTCGGCAATAAAGGCATTATAACCGTCGAGCTTGAACATGAGACTATAACCCCAAGCATTAAAGACTGCATTAAATCCCCGCCGTCCGTTACGTAAAACGCTCCTCCTAC
>JAJYHI010000115.1:0-33619 GCA_021784835.1 bacterium | reverse complement strand
GCAGCCATTAAAAAAAGAATTGAAGGAATTTTCGTGTATTCAAAAAGTATTTCGCCTATGAATCCGATGACTATAATAATGCCGAATATACCGATAGCTATGCTTGGAGACATTTTTAAAAATTTAACGATAATACCGCTGCGTTATATTATTATACCGATAACTTCGCTATATTATATATTTTTTAGTTAAAAGGACGATAATATTTCGGATACCGCCGGAGGAAGAAAACCTGCGCTAATAACGCCGTAATGAACTAATAATGAAAATACAAAAAATAAAAACACAATCCCCAATAGTATTACCATTGAAATCTGGAACGGGGAAGCGCCTTTTTTTTCGCTTGACTTTTTTTTACCGCCGCTGACGTCTTTAACGATGTCGGGTTTAGCGGACTCTTCCGCTACTGCGCTGTTTATCTCCGATATAATAGACTTCATAAAGTCTTCCGGTATATCGGAAAGATTATTATTATTAGTTTGGGCGTCGTCTTTTTCGGGCGCGGCATTACTCGATACACTTTCAACGCTATTAGCATCTATAAATGTTTTATCGGTTTTTTCGTCTGCGCTGCTTGAAAACACGGCGGTATTATCTTTAACGACTCCCGTTTTTTTATTAAGCGTAAAAACGTTAGAGCAAACCCTGCATTTTACCTTGATATCGCCGTCGGGAATAAGCGCTTCGTTTAATTCGTAATGCGTTCCGCAATAAGGACAATTAATATCCATATGACTTTAATTTTAATTTTAATTTTAATTTATTGAATTTTTTTGTATTATAAGCAATAATATTACAATAATGAAATTAAATCAACAATTAAATTTAAAAGAAGTCCTGCTTGCCGCATTAAAAAGCAAATTGAATTCGTCCGACTATTGCGCCCTTTTATTATACGAGAAATGGGAATCGATATGCGGAAAGGAAATAAGCGAAAAAACTAAACCCAAATCTTTATACAAAAACGTTTTAACGGTAAGCGTCGAAAATCCGGTATTAATATTTGAACTTGGATTTATAAAGAACGAATTTATAACAAAAATAAATGAATTTTTCTCGTCCGAAATAAACGGTTTGCATTTAGACAAAACGATAAAAATTAAAAACATCCGGTTCGTAAATAAATAATTATATCAATTAATTATTATGTTTATATTATAGATTTTATCTTATCTAAGAAAGATTTTTTAAGCGGATGCGTTTCTTCTTTATTTTCTGCCGCAAGTTCTTCGAAAAGTTTTTTTTGTTTATGAGTAAGATTGGTCGGCGTTTCAACTACTATGTTAATATACTGATTCCCCCTCTGTCCTCCGCTGATTTTCGGAGCCCCTTTTCCTTTAATGGTAAACTGTGTTCCGCTTTGAGTTCCGGGCGTTATTTTTATAGTAGATTTTCCGTCAACGGTAGGAACTTCTATTTCGCTTCCAAGCGCAGCCTGCGAAAAACTTATAGGCATAGAAATAAAAATATCGCTGCCCTGCCTTTTAAATAAACTGTGAGGTTCAACCGTGATATCGACATAGAGGTCTCCGTTGGGACCGCCGAAAAGTCCCGACGAGCCTTCTCCCGACACCTTAAGCCTGTTTCCGTCGTCGATGCCCGCGGGTATTTTGATATCGAGTTTGCGCTCTTTTATTACCCTGCCTTCGCCTTTACATGCCGGACAAGGATTTTCTATTATCTCGCCTTCCCCGCCGCACTTATAACATGTCCTCGCAATAGAAAAGAAACCCTGCTGCTGCCTTATTTCGCCGGTGCCGTGGCACACAGGACAAGTAACTCTGTTTGTGCCTTTTTTGGCGCCCGTTCCTCCGCATGTAGAACATGTTTCATATCTGTTGTATTTTATCTGCTTAGATACGCCTAATAATGATTCTTCAAATTTTATTTTTACGCCGTATCTTAGATCTTCCCCACGCTTACGTCTTGTTTTTTTATTTGACTGCGAAAAAATATCGCCGAAAAAATCGCCGAATATATCTCCGAAACCGAAACCGCCCCCTCCGCCCGAAGCAAATGCGCCGACGCCTTCATGTCCGAATCTGTCGTATGCCGCTCTTTTCTCTTCGTCGCATAAAATACTGTATGCCTCGTTTATTTCTTTGAACTTTTCTTCGGAATCTCCGTCGCCCTGGTTTTTATCGGGATGATATTTTTGAGCCAGCTTTCTGTAAGCCTTTTTTATTTCATCTGCGTTTGCGTTTCTGTCTATTTCTAAAATTTCGTAATAATCTCTTTTATATGCCATATTTTATTTAATTGAAATAAATTTATAAGTATTTTCGGAAAAACCTCCTTTGCTTTATTTTATAAAGCAAAGGAGGTTGCATTAATTTTTATATTTTGTTTAAATTATTCATTCTTTTTGTCTTTTACTTCTTCGTATTCTGCTTCTACCACGTTGTCGTCGGCAGGTTTAGATTGCTGTTCTTCCCCGGTGCCTGCACCGGTTCCGGCAGTTCCGGTTTCAGCCGCAGTTTTCTTGTAAATAGATTCTGCTATGCTATGCGACAACTTTTCTAATTCTTCCGTTATGCTCTTTATAGATTCTATATTATCTCCCTCTAAAGCCTTCTTAGCCTCGGCTATTTTTTCTTCCGCCGCCATTTTTTCTGAAGATTCTATTTTATCGCCGGAATCTTTCAATGTTTTTTCTACGGAATACACCAATCCGTCTAAGTGATTCCTTACTTCTATCAATTCTTTCTTTCTTGAATCTTCGTCTTTATGAAGTTCGGCTTCTTTAATCATCCTGTCTATTTCTTCCTTTGACAATCCGCTTGAAGCGGTTATCTTTATAGACTGTTCCTTGCCCGTTCCAAGGTCTTTAGCTGAAACATGCACTATACCGTTTGCGTCTATATCGAACGTAACTTCTATCTGCGGAACTCCTCTTGGAGCCGGCGGAATACCGGTCAATTCAAACCTTCCCAAGCTCTTATTGTCGGATGCCATTTCTCTTTCGCCCTGCAGAACGTTTATAGTAACTGCGGGCTGGTTATCGGCCGCCGTCGAAAATATCTGGCTTTTCCTAGTCGGAATAGTCGTATTTTTTTCGATCAATTTTGTGCTTACTCCGCCGAGCGTTTCTATACCGAGAGACAGAGGCGTAACGTCAAGCAGTAAAACGTCTTTAACGTCTCCCTTGAGAACGGCGCCCTGAATCGCGGCTCCGACTGCGACGACTTCGTCGGGATTAACTCCTTTATGGGGTTCCTTACCGAAAAATTCCTTAACCGCCTGTTGGACTTTCGGCATTCTGGTCTGTCCGCCGACAAGCACTACTTCGTCAACCTGAGACGTATTTAAACCCGCATCCTTTAATGCAGTTTTTACAGGCGACATAGACCTTTCGATTAATTCACCCGTAAGCTGTTCTAATTTTGCACGGGACAGTTTCATATTAAGATGTTTAGGCCCGCTTGCGTCCGCAGTAATAAACGGTAAATTTATATCCGTTTCGAGAGAAGACGAAAGTTCGATTTTTGCTTTTTCAGCCGCTTCTTTTAATCTTTGAAGCGCCATTTTGTCTTTTCTTAAATCTATGCCCTGGTCTTTTTTGAATTCATCGGCTATATAGTCTATTACTTTCTGGTCGAAATCTTCTCCTCCTAAAAAGGTATCGCCGTTAGTAGATTTGACTTCGAATACTCCTTCTCCTAGTTCCAGTATCGATATATCGAAGGTTCCTCCGCCTAAATCGTAAACGGCTATTTTTTCTTCTTTCTTTTTGTCTAATCCGTAAGAAAGGGACGATGCCGTAGGCTCGTTTATAATCCTTAAAACATCCAACCCTGCTATTTTGCCCGCATCTTTAGTAGCTTGTCTTTGCGAATCGTTAAAATATGCCGGAACGGTAATAACCGCTTCGGTTACGGGTTCTCCGAGATAATCTTCCGCAGTTTTTTTCATCTTAGTTAAAATAATAGAAGATATTTCCGCAGGAGAATACTTCCTTCCTTTAATCTCAACCCAAGCATCGCCGTTTTCGCTCGGCACTATTTTATAAGGACATACCTTTTTAAACGCCTGAACTTCCGGAGAATCATATTTCCTACCGATAAGCCTTTTTACTGCGTAAACGGTATTTTCAGGATTAGTAACGGCCTGCCTTTTTGCCGCCTGCCCCACCAATCTTTCTCCGCTGTCGGTAAATGAAACAACTGAAGGCGTTGTCCTTGCTCCTTCAGAATTTGCTATTACGGTAGGTTCTTTGCCTTCCATAACCGCAACGCAAGAGTTTGTAGTTCCCAAATCGATTCCTATAACTTTTCCCATGGTTAAATTCTCCTTAAATCTATATGATTTTAATTTTTTATCTATTTCCTATTTTTTATTATATCTTATATTTAAACAATAAATAAATATAAATGTAAATTTATAAAATTTAATTTTTAGATTTGGCTATAGAAACCATAGCCGGTCTCAAAAGCCTGTCTTTAAACATATATCCTTTTCTTTTTTCTTCAATTATAGCTCCATCGGGTTTTCCTGAATTTTCTACCATTTCCACGGCATCGTGAAAATTTGCGTCAAAATTTTTTCCGACGGTTTCTATAACTTCAGCTCCGTAATTTTTTAAAATTTTAATAAATTCTTCGTATGCCAATTTGACCCCTTCCACGAAAGATTTTAAATTTCCGGAAGCGTCCTGTTCTATATATGCCGCGGAGTGGCTTATAGCCAGATCCAAAAAATCGAGAACCGGAAGCAAATCCCTTAATATTTTTTCGTTGGAATATTTTAGAGCCTCTTCTTTTTCCCTATTGTTTCTTTTTCTAAAATTTTCCATTTCGGCTAAACTCTTAAGATAGTTTGCATTTGCTTCATCGTTTTCTTTTTTTAAATTTTTAAGGGCATTTTTTAAATATTTTAAAGTTTTTTCAGCTTCAACGAGATTTTTAGGGTCGGGAATCATGTCGATATCGGCGTCCGTTTCTATAATTATATTCTCCTGTCCATAAGGTTCCGCTTCCATCTTTTTGCCTAATTCCGATTCTATTTCGGAATCGCCGGCTTCCCCCTTTATTCTTTCATATTCCATATTTTCTTCGTCTAAAAGCATTAAATATATCTCCTTTATTTAATTTGAACGCACGCAATAATTTTAAATTAGTTAAATTTGTCTATTTTTAATATTTTACTTCATATTTTATTTTATATGATGCCGCCTAAAAATTCAGATACAAAATCTATTATAGGAATAACATGGGAATAATTCATTCTTAAAGGACCTATTATTCCTATAGACCCCCTAATCATATTTGTTTCGCTTATATAAGGCGCCGTTATAAGAGAAAGACCGGATATTTCAGACCACTCCTCTTCCGAACCTATGAATATCTGCTTTGTTTTGGAATTTTTAGTATGACCGAGAAGTTTTATTATATTTTTTTTGTCCGAAATTGTCTTTATAAGAAATTTTATCTGTTCGTTATTGGAAAATTCGGGCTCTTCCAATAAATCTCCTTCCGGGCCCACGAAAAGACAGTTATCGTAATGCTCATAATCCCAATAATCCGACACGTTTCCAATGGAAGAAAAAATTTCCATATTTAAAATAGAATAAAAATTTTCCTTATCGCTATACATTTCTTCTATTATTATTTCTTTTAACTCGTCTAAACTGCAATTTTTCTTTTCGATTATTTCGTTTAATTTATTAGAATAGCGCGTTAGTTCGTTTTGTTTTATATCTTTAGTTATATAAAACGATTTATTTTCCGTAACGCCGTTCGCAAAAACTATAATAGCAAGTATATTCTTTTCTTTTATTCTGATAAATTCTATATGTAAAAGATTAGCCTCGGACATATCCGGCGCCAGAACTACGCCTGCGTAATGGGACAAATCTGAAAGCAGTATGGAAACCTGATTTAATATTCCGTTTAAATCTTTTTTTGCCGAAGTTAATCTTATTTCTATATCTTCTTTTTCCTTAAGTGTAATTTTTTCGGTCTTCATCAAACTGTCGACATAAAACTTATATCCTTTAGCCGTCGGAATCCTGCCGGCGGAAAAATGCGGCTGATAAATATAGCCGGCTTCTTCCAGCGAAGCCATAATATTTCTTATAGAAGCCGAGCTTAAATTAAGTTTGCTGCTTTCGGCGATAAATTTAGAACCTACAGGACTTGCCGTTCCGAAATACCCTTCTATTATGCCGAGCAGTATTTCTCTGCTCCTTTCGTTTAAATCGTTATAATTAAATTTTTCTGCTTTTTCTTCTAAAGTTTTCATATATATTTGCAATAAATGCATACAATTCGGCAACTAAACTAAAATAAAAATTATCTATAATTATTTGCCGCCGATTAGCACTTAAACATATAGAGTGCTAATTATTATTTAACCAATATTTTAACATTTTGTCAAGTTTTATTCTATATTAAAATTCGACCTATTAACAATATCTAAACAATATCTAACGACAAAACAAAAACTTTTTTTCTTTACAATTTTTTCATAAAAGCATAAAATATAAAAATGCTTTCAAAATTAAACAAATTTATTTCTTCGGTTAAACTCGCCGTTTTTCTTTTTATAACAATCGCCGTTCTTGCCATGATAGGTACGTTTATAAATCAAGGCGATTCGGTAAAACAGTATAAAGCAATTTTCTCTCCGACGGCTTATCACGTATTATACTGGCTCGGCTTTTTAAATATTTACGATTCATGGTATTTTATAGCTCTTGCACTCCTTTTAATGGTCAATCTTATAGCCGCATCGGTAAATTTATTTCCGCGTACGATAAAAGCGGTCTTCGGTCCTTACCCTTCTTTTCAAGAAATATCGGAAAGGAAAAACCCTAAAGCGGTATACGAGGCAATCGAAACAAAAAAGAAACCTGAAGAAGTAAAAGAAGTTATAGGTAAAAAATTCGGGGAACAGTTATATGAAAAAATAAGCGAAAATGGCAATAAAACAGAATTATACTATTCCAAAAATTCTATTTTTAGATTTTCTCCTTACATTGCCCATATAAGCGTAATAATAATTATTATAGGAGTATTGTTAAACTTTAAATACGGATTCAGGTCATATACCAACATTAAAGTTGGAGAAAAAACCAACGTTACGTACCTTTTAAAAAATAACAAGCCGATTAAGCTTCCTTTCACGATAAGACTTGACAGATACCGCACGACTTATTATCCCGACGGGATCCCTAAGGCTTACATAAGCAAAATTAGCATAATCGAAAAACATATAAGAATTTTGACAAAAAATATTGAGGTAAACCATCCATTAACTTATAAAGGGATTACTATATATCAGGCAAGCTATGGGCATTATAAACCCGATAAATACGGTATTTTAGTAGTTAATTTACGACATATTAAATCTTTTAAAAAAATAATATATGCATCGGCTGGAAAATATTATAATTCTAAAATAAATAACATTAAATTTATGCTAACCAGGGTTAATATAAAAGGTAAAATGTCCTATTTTCCCTATATAATTAAACTAAATAATAAAAAAATTTTAAATTTTAGGATTATACGGGTTAAAAATCACAATTTCCCTCTTATTATAGCAAGATATAAAAATATAGGCTTCATAATGACTCCGCAATTAAAAACTTATTATTATAGCGGCGTCGAAATATCTAAAAATACATACGTATCTATAGTTTGGATAGGATGCATAATTCTTGTGATTTCTTTATTTTTTTCATTTTTCTTTAACCATGAAGAGACGTGGATATCGCTATACGGCATTAATGACGGTAAAAAAACAAAGATTGAAATAATTTCTATACCGAAAAAGAAATTTAATTCTTTTTACAAGAAATTCGCTCAAAAAATTAATGAACTAAAAAAATACTTAAATTAATTTAAACACGTTAAGAGTTGCCAGAGGTTATAACTATGATTTCTCCGAATATATCCGTACTTGACGGTTCCTTATATTTTACTGTTTCGCTTCTTTTCGTTTTTGCTTCTTTTATTGGTTATTTTATTTTTTTATTTACCGGAAACAAAACTATCACAAAAATATCCTTCGTTATATTAATTGCAGGCTTCATAATTCAGACCGCTGCATTTATTATAAGATGGATATATGCCTATAAGATAGGGATAGACACGCCGCCGTTGGTCGATTTATACGACTCGATGGTATTTTTTGCATATGTTATTGAAGCCGGTTATATAATATTAAGAATTTTTTACGATTTTGACGCCCTTGGCTTTATAATTACGTTTATAGCATCGGCGGCGCTTGCTTTTGCCACTTTTTATCCGCTTTCTACAAGCGCAATAGAACCTACTATTCCCGCGCTGCAAAGTTACTGGCTTTTATATCATATTATGACTTTATTCGTAGCTTACGGCGCATTTGCGGCTTCATTCGGATTGGGAATTCTTTATTTAATAAAAAATAAGAAAGATAAAGGCAACAAAAAACGGGAAAATAGATTTTTGTCGCTTTTGCCCGAATCTGCAGTAATAGAAGAATCTATTTATAAGGTGATATCGGTCGGACTCGTTTTTTTAACCGCAGGAATAGTAATAGGCGCCGCATGGGCGGACAGCGCTTGGGGCGGTTACTGGAGCTGGGATCCTAAAGAAACATGGTCGCTAATAACGTGGATAGCATACATTTTATTTATTCATGCCAGATTTACCAAAGGATGGGGCGGCAAAAAAATGGCATGGATCGCCGTCATCGGATTTGCGGTCGTTATATTTTGCTATCTCGGCGTAGATTTGATAATACCGGGACTGCATTCTTATGCGACGCCGGGGTCGACTCCAATCTTATAAAGGTTCTAAACAATTTAATTAAATTCTTCAATTTTATGAATAAAATCGAAAAAAATAAAATTAAAACAATAATAGAACCTTTTAAACCTTATATTTACGATGTTAATTTGTCCGGAGAAATTAAAAATCTTACGGCTCCTCCATATGACGTAATAAGCAAAGAACTGCAAGACGAATTATATCAAAGGTCGCAATACAATATAATAAGGCTGGAATACGGAAAAGAATTACAAGGCGACGACGATAAGGAAAATAAATATACAAGGGCGGCACGCTTATTTTATGAATGGACGGGCAAGGGCATTTTAAAAAGAGCCAAAAAAAGTACGATTTACGTTTACTCGCAAATTTTCAATATTGAGGGAATAGAATATGAAAGAACCGGTTTTATGTCTCTCTTTAAACTTCCGGAATCTAAAGAAAATAACTCTATATACGGACATGAAGCTACACTATCCAAGCCTAAAGAAGATCGCTTTAAGCTGATGGAAACCGCAAACGCTAATTTCAGTCCTATTTTTTCAGTATTTGAAGACGATAATCAAAAAGTTTTGAATATTTTAAAAACAGCGGTATCGAAAAAAGAAGTTAAAAAAATATTCGATTTCATAGACGATAGCGGAATTAGAAACATGCTTTATGCAATAGAAGATGAAGAAATCATATCCGATATTCAAAATAAGATGGGCGATAAATCGGTTTATATCGCTGACGGACATCACAGATTTGAAACATGTATTAATTACAAGGATTACGTTAAAAAAAACGGATTAGATAAAAAAGGTATTAACGCCGATTCTTGCCTTATGTTTTTTGCGCCTTCCGGCCAGAAAGGATTGGTTATTTTACCTACGCATAGAGGCATAAAAGGAAAAAATATAAATATTGAAAATTTTATAGAAATTTTAAGTAAATATTTCATATTTAAAGAAACTAATGCAGGCGACCTTATAAATGAAAATAAAAAAACCGGCGAAAAAAACGTTTCTTTCGGTTTTGCCCATAAATCAGGAAGAAATTTTATACTCTCGTTTAAAAACGAAACAGCGGACTCAAAAGCAATAAACCCTTTAGACAATCTCGACGTATCCATTCTTCAGGAATATATTTTAAAAAAAGCTTTAGAAATAACGCAGGAAGAAATCGATAACCAAAAATATCTCGTATATGAAAAAGATGCCAAAAAGGCTTTAGAAAAAGTTAAAAAAGGGGAACTAGAAGCCGTATTCTTTATGAATCCTACCAAGATAGAGGACGTAATAAAAATAGCTTCCGTAAACCTTAGAATGCCTCAAAAATCAACATACTTTTATCCTAAACTAATCAGCGGATTGCTTATTAACCCGCTGATTAAGCAAAGTTAAATTAAGGCTTTTTAATTTCCGTAGCTGCCGTCCGGAGACATTGAGGGCATAACAGCCTCCTGCAATATGGAATTATTTTCGTAAATATACTGCATTATATAAATTACTTTCCCTACATTTCTTCCGTACTGCAATTTTTCGTAAACGTTAGGTACGTATTTTAGAGTTTTAAACAGTATCGGATAACCGTAAAGATTTTTTTCTATTAAAGTGCTTAAAGGTATTACCGCAGAATTATTAGAAATAGCAAACTCCAGCCAGCATACTCCGCCGGCATTAAAAACCGCTTCGTATTTAACTTTGTTTATCTTATATTCATATGCCGTTATACCGGAATTTTTATAATTATACTGAGACAGGTCCGGCTGTATAATATAAAGTTTTTTCAAAGAAATCTTCCGCATTTTGTATTTTGACTGCATATTTTTTAAAGTGCCGCCTACCGCCGCGTAAACTTTATTGCAGTTAATAAAATTTAACGCAAACAGCATACCCGCCGCAATAAATGCAAAAATTAAATTTTTTTTAATAATAATTTTCATTTTCTAGCTCCTTATTTTAGATTTATAATTTGTTTAATTGTTTTATTTTAAACTTTCCAACCAGCCCGCAATCTGAGCGACTTCTTCTGCCGGCATATTTGGATTAGGCGGCATTGAAGAACTCGGATGCGTAATCTGATTTTCTATCTGCGCATAACTTAATTGCGAACCGATGTGGGAAAGGCTGTAACCGCCCTGTTTTCCTTTACCTAATATAACGTGGCAGTAAAAACATCCAGACATATCGAAATCTTCATAACCTGGACCGCTAAATACCGAAGCTTGAGATTGCGGCTGAGGCTGCGGTATCGGCCGAAATCGAGGCGCTGTTTTTGGTACAGTCTTGCGATAATAACGATAATGATGAACGGCAGTATTTTGATTCGGCGTAGGCAAAATATATGTATTATTAGACGTCTTATTGACATGCTTCTTACCTGTAATTTTATTTTTGTTTTTACTATTTTTATGATTGTTTTTAGAATGTTTTTTTGATTTTAACAGTTTTTTTAAAGCTATTGACTTGCCTGAATTAACGCTTTTATGTTTTTTGCCATAAGAAAGGTACCTAAAATAAAAAAAATAGCCTGCTGCAGCTAAAATTGACGCAAAAAATATAATTGCCGCTGCTAAAATATATAAATTGATTTTATTTTTAGAACCGTAATTGTTATAATTTACGTTAGAATTTGCGTTAAAATTTACATTTGCTGATTCAGCATTTTTATTTGCATCTGTTTTATTATTTAAATATCGATTATTTTTAACTTCAGAAAAATTTGACGACTCTTCGTAATCAGTCCTGATATTTTCAGGGGGAATATTTTTTGACTGTTCAAATGCAATTGCCTGCTTATCCTCTCTATGCTTAAATTGGTTAGCGGCATCCGGCGCATTTTGAATTTTAGATATATTTAGTTCTTGTCCGGCTAAAACTTCGGGTTTTTCTAATCCGTCTAAAAGTTTAAGCAATTCCTCCGTATTTTTTATCCTTTCCGGTATTTTTACCGTCAGTCCTTTATTCAAAATATCTTTTAATCCTACGCTTATTCCCGTAAAATCTATGCCTAATCCTCCTGCTAATTCGGTAGCTTCAGGAGGAGGAAATCCTTTTAAAAGAGCGTATAGCGTAGCGCATATTGCATAAACATCAGTATATTCGCCTCTTTTACCCTTACCTCCGTATTGCTCTAAAGGAGCATAGCCCGGAGTTAAAATTTTTTCGTAAGTCTTAGTTTTATCCGCCGTAAACACCCTCGAAGAACCAAAATCTATAATTTTAATATCTTCGCCGGTTTTTACTATAATATTTTCCGGTTTTATATCCTGATGCAGCATGCCGGCGGCATGTATTATTCCTACTGCTTTAGCTATCTGCTTTATATATTTAACGGCTTCATTTTCTTTTACTTTCCCTAAAAGAGATAACAGAGAAGTTCCTTCTATATATTCCATTACGATATAAACGGTGCCGTTTTCTTCGATTACATCGTAAACGTCCACTATCCAAGGATTTTTTAATTTTGCTATAGATTTTGCTTCATTTTTAAAATTTTCTATATTTTCTTCGTTGTCGCGGGTAGGCGGAATTGTAACTTTGCTTCCTGTTCTGACGGCTATTCCGTCGGGAAAATATTCTTTTATCGCAACTTTTCTTTCTAATTTTTCGTCATAAGCAAGATAAGTTATTCCAAAACCGCCCTGCCCTAAGACCTTTTCTATTTTATATTTTAAAAAAACAATACTCCCGCTATCGAGCGGCGTGCAGGAATAGCTTTCTCCCAAAGCGGCAGATATATCTCCTCCGCAAACCGGACATTTTTCTGCGTTATCGGGTATAACGGAGGAGCAATAAGGACAATCCTTCATATTAAATTAATTTTGTTTTTTTATCTTAATTTTAATACCGTTAATCAATTAAATTAATAATATATAAATGATATAAAAGAAACGGCAAAATTAAGCCGAAACTATGCAATACGCTTAATAACAAGGGCGGTCGCATTATCCGGAGCGCCTTTTTCTATTGCGTAAGAAACAAGCGCATCTGCTATATATTGAGCGCCGAATTTATTTATAGTGCCGCAAACGTCACCATCGTCGTTTTTTGCCTCCGAGTATTCAATGCCGATGCCGCAAGCCGAACCGCTTAAAATTTTCATTATATCCTTCTCTTCCAACTCCGACCATATTCCGTCGCATACTATTAAAACAATATCGCCAATATTTAAATCTTCCGTTTTTTTTCCTATAATTTTTTGTAAATCGTCAAAATATTCGCTCTGCCTGTTTCTTACTACTCCCAAGGATTTTAAAATTTTATTTCTGTCAGGGCTTATTCTTGCTTCTTCTTCGGTCATATTGCCGCTTGATACCATAAGCGAAACATATGAATGATCTTTAGTAAGCCTTTTTAATTTACATTCGGATTCAGCATTAACCCATAGATAAGCCCTTGAATCGCCGACATGAGCCAAAGCAAACGTCTCGTTTTTAAAAATAATGCCTATAAAAGTACAGCCGCCGTCTTTTCCTTGAAGCTCGTCGAATACGCTTTTATTTGCCTGCCATGCCGAATCTATTACGATATCGTTAAGGTCTTTAGAAAAATTTTCGGCGTTCTCGGAACTTTTCAAAAAACCTTTAACGGCAGCCGTGCTTGCATATTCTCCGGCCGCCATTCCGCCCATACCGTCCGCAAGGCATGCTTTTAACATGACGTTTTTTTCGCTAAAATTTATATTGTTTTCGATAACGTAACCGCAGGCATCTTCATCTACAAGCCTATCCGGATTTAAGCCTACGGACGAAGATATTCCTATATCGAATCTTACCGCCGCTTTTCTTTCTTCGTTAATATTTTTTAAATAACCGATTGCTTCATCGATATTAAATCTCTCTTCCCGCCTTGAAAGCGTTTTGGATAAAAATTGAGGGAAACCGGGTATTTTTATATTGTTAATATAATCGGGAACATCGATATCGTAGGTATTTATATTATCTCCGGTTAAAAACTTATAAGCAATAAGCCCCAGTATGTAAACCCCCTCTTTTCCAGTTGCGATATCATGCATTAAAACTTCAGGAGCGACGGAATCTCTCGGTGAAAACATCTTTTTTCCAATTTCCGATAAATCGGGCAGTATATTCAATTTAATTTTGTCGCCGTAAACATATAAAGAATCAGGATTGATATACAGCAGAGATATTCTTTGTTCGTTAAAAAACTTAATAATTTCCGCCAAATCGGAAATATATTTTACTATTAGGCCGATTTCTTTTTTTGAAGAAGGAATTTTAAATTCGTATTTCTTATATTCCTTGTCCGCCGAAATTATTATTTCATTGTCAGTACAAAGCAAAATATCGGGCAGGGCGGAACATCCAAGAATGTCTTTCCATAAGCCGCAATTACCCCTGTAATACAGAACCGATTCTCCCGCATTATTTTTAGCCGAATGCCATCCTTGTATAAAAGGACCATCGATTTTTAAATTAACGCCGGCGGCGTTAATTATATCGCCTTCTTTTAAAAACTGCGTTTCGGAAGCCGCCGAATATATTTTTTCTTCAAGGTTTTGCCTATGCATTAAATCACTGCCGGTTTATTAGTTATATAAGATGTATAATACAAATAGATAATAAATAATTTAATATATTTAGAAGTTGAACATAAAAAGCATATTGCCTAATGATACTTCGTCTCCGTTATTTAATTCGACCGGTTCTGTAATTCTGGACGAAAATTCCTTAGCCGAAGCAGATTTTACAAAAACGCCGTTTGTGGAACCTGCGTCTGAAACAAACCATTTGCCGTTTTCAAAAGTAAATTTCGCATGTTTCCTCGATATGTGTTCGTCTCCGGAAAACCCAGACAAATCTATATCTATCGGACCGGCAGACGAATCGAACCTGCCCGCAATCAAATAATTAGATTTTAAATCAAAAAATTTATCCGTTAAATTTCCGTCTATTTTAAATGTTAAACG
Organism: bacterium; assembly: GCA_021784835.1. The sequence continues at coordinate 18,950 of JAJYHI010000115.1, read as the reverse complement.
CGCAGGTTTAAACTCGGCAAGCCGTTCTGGTTTTTCTTTAATTTCCGATAAATTACCGTCGGCACCGGATTGGTTTTCATTTAAGGTTTTAATATTATTAAGCGAAGATTTATTTAAGTTTATATTTTCTTCAGGCATTTCAAAATCTATTAATTCGGAACCGTCTATATTGCAAAATTTCTTATCGTCCGTAAACTTTTTTCTACATACAGGGCATATTTTCATTTTATCCTCCTGTTATCATTCTATTATTTTATATTATTCTTTAGATTTTTATAAGAATTAAAGCTCTGCGGTTAATTAATTAAATTCCGGAAAGTTTTCTAATCTGCTCGTCGGAAAGTTCGTTTTCCTGACTAATTTTTATTGTTTTTGTTTTTGAACCTATCCTTAAAGTTTTCGACGTACCTATGCTTATAGTTTTATTTTCTTTTATTTCATCCTGCGCCTTCTCTATTATTTTAGTCATAGCGCTATTGCCGAGCTTAACGGTCATACGTTTTGCCATATCTAAAGTTTTAGAGGCGTTAGAAGGATCCTCGCCCGCTTCTTTTAATGCTTTTTCCAATAAACTGCCTACGTTTCTTTGCTGAACCCACTGCATTACTTCGTTATTAACAACCGACGCCTTGGATTCGTCCATGGTAAACTCGACAATAACGTCTTCCGGAGGGTTTTCTCCGCGGTAATTGCCGTCCGGCATATCGTAAGTTAAACTTAACTGCATAAGACGCGATTTGATGGGTTTGCGTTCAGGCAAAGTAGATTCTATTATAAAAACGCTGTTTCCTTCGGGATTTATGCTGCCGAGAAAATGAGGTTTTATATTTATATCGACCTCGGAAACTTCGGGATAAACCTTAGTTATCCTGTCGACTGTTACGTCTTTTACGGTATTTAACGTAAGAGATAGCCCCGTTAAAGTTTCATTAACGGCATGTTCTAATTCTTTTATCATAATATCAGGTATCTCAGAGGGTTTTATAACTATTCCCGATGCATCGTCTCCGCCGTTAGCCGAAGCATAGTAAGGTTTGCCTTGCGTTTTATCGGTAATAAAAGAAATAAGATTTTCATTCCAGTCTTCGCCGATTCCAACGGCTATTAACGGTATATTTAATTTTGCCAGTTCCAGCGACATTTCTTTTACCAAATCCTCGTCGGAGGTCTGCCCGTCGGTAAGCATTATAATCTTTCTATTTCCGGTTTCTTTAGAAATTAAATCTAAAGCTTCTTTCATTCCTGCGCCCATAGAAGTGCCGCCGCTGTAATTTATAAGTCCGTCTATTGCATTCAATATTAAATCCTTATTTTTACTCTCTATATTAACGAAAGGCAGTAAAACGTCGGCTTTATCGTCAAATTTAATAAGGCTTACCCTGTCGGTATTTTTCAATTTTGACGAATTAACAAAGTTTTTCAACCCATCTATTAAAATTCCTATTTTAGAATCGCCTCCGGTCACTATATTATAAGTATTGCCGTCTATAGTCTGCGTTTTACCGGTATTTACCGGAGAACCGGCGACAATCTCCCTCATGGATCCCGAAGTATCGATTATAAATGCTATAGATAAAGGAGGTTTAAAATCTGTTTTTCGGTTTGCTTCAAGTTTTAACTCTATGAAAAGTTTTTGATCGGGGGTGTCTGCCATTAGGTAACTTCTATGCGGAATAATTTTTACGTCGAGCAGTTTAGACATAAAGTATCTCCTAATTTTTTATATAACAAATTATACTATTATTTATTATTATATAATTTAAAGAATTTATGTCAATTTAAATTATTACGTTTAATTATTACGTTGCCCATAATATTTTTAAATGATATAATTTTTTTAAATTTAAATGCATTATAATCTTAATCATATAACATTATAAGATTTGAAAGATTATAAATTTATTAATTATACCTAAAAAATATATTTAAAAAATAAAAGATCTTAAAATGGACGCAAATTTAAACTGTTACCCTAAAAAAAATATAGGAGAGCAAAAACTAGGAGAAATTTTAGTATCTAACGGTTTAATAGAGAAAACGGTTTTAGAATCGGCTTTAAAAAGAGAAAATTTACCGGTCAAACCTTTTCTAAAAATTCTTATAGACGAAAACAAAATAAAAGAAAATGAAGTTGTAGATTTTTTATCTAAATTTTATAAAATAGAATACGTCGATATAAACGCCGTAGATATTCCGAAAAATGTTATTAACATAATTCCTCCCGACAAGGCTTTAAAATGCCGCGTTATACCTTATAAAATAGAAAACGGAAATCTTTATTTAGCCACATACGATCCGTCAAGAATAGACGTTGCCGACGATATAGGATTTATTACGGGATTTCCGGCATTATATTCGGTATCGTCTTATTCGCAAATAATAAATGCAATGTCTAAATACTACAATGCTTCTTTTCTGCTCGATAAATTTAAAAACGATGAAAATTTATCGAAAAAAGATGCAGAAATCAATGAAATAAGCGACATAACAAAAGATAAAATCAGCGAAAGCGCGGTAGAAAAATTTATAAATAAAGTCATAAGCGATGCCGTAGAACGCGGGGCAAGCGATATACATATAGAAAATTATAGAAAATTTTCAAGAATAAGATTCAGAATAGACGGGAAACTTATCCAATATGCAAATATTTCCTCAATCGCAAAATCGAATATAGTATCCGTGATAAAAATTAAATGCGAGCCTAATTTAGATATATCGGAAAAACGATTTCCTCAGGACGGCCGAATTTCCGCATCGGTTTCCGGACAAGAAATAGATTTAAGAGTATCATTGGCGCCGACGCTTTTCGGCGAAAAAATAGTCATGAGGATATTGAATAAATCGTCTCTGATTTTCGATATAAACAAAGTGGGTTTTTCGCCGGCCCATTTAAACATATTAAAATCGGCAATAAATAAGCCTTTCGGTATGATACTAGTTACCGGGCCTACCGGTTCCGGAAAAACTACGACGCTTTATTCTATATTAAGCGAATTGAATAAAAACGAATCTATAAATATATCGACGGCGGAAGACCCTATAGAATATGATTTTTCAGGAATAAATCAGATACAGATAGACGAAACGCTTAAAAATTCTAAGACCGGCGCAACTTTGAATTTTGCCGAGGTTCTCAGATCATTTTTAAGACAGGATCCTGATATAATTATGGTAGGGGAAATAAGGGATTACGAAACGTCTTCTATAGCTATTCAGGCTGCGCTGACAGGCCATCTGGTTCTTTCGACTATTCATACGAACAATGCTTCGGCTACCGTAACAAGATTAATAAATATGAATATTGAACCTTTTTTAATTTCATCAAGTTTAAATCTTATTATAGCGCAAAGGCTTATAAGAAAACTCTGTTTAGAATGCAAAGAAGAACTTGACGAATCCGACGTAAAAAAACTCGGAATATCCGCCGCATACAGTGATAACGATAATTACCGTCAAAATAAAAATAATTATTTTAAACTTTATAAAGCTAAAGCAAAAGGATGTCCTACATGCAATAATACCGGATATAAAGGCAGAATACCGATATACGAAATGCTTGAAATAAACGATGAAATAAGAGGGCTGATAAACGGTAATGCATCGGAATCCGAAATAGAAAAGTCGGCAATAAAAAACGGCATGAAAACTCTTTCGGATTCTGCAAAAGAAAAATTTTTAAGCGGCGTTACTTCTTTGGAAGAAATATTGCCGTATATTAAAAGCAGTAAAAGGAAAGCATAGAAAGGAAAAACTAAAAACATTGAATACAAAAAAAAGGGACGGATTTAAAATCCGTCCCTTTTTTATATCAGAAATTATAGCCTGACTCGTCATGTTGCGTAATATCTAATCCCATTGCTTCTGTTTCTTTATCTACGCGAAGACCCATAACTTTGTCTATTACTTTAAAAATTATATAACTCATCGTAAACGAATACGCCGCAACGCAAACCACGGTCAGCAGCTGAATCCACATTTGACCGGGGTTGCCGTAAAATAAACCTCTTCCTGCCGAATTAATCAGCGGGTCGGCGAACAAACCCGTTGCAAGCGCTCCCCATGCTCCGCCTATCGCATGAACGTTAAAAGCGTCGAGGGCATCGTCGTAACCTAATTTAGGCTTTACGAAAACTACCATAGAATAACAAATTACCCCTGCTACGAAACCTATAATGATAGAATCTATTGGATTAACAAAACCGGATGCCGGAGTTATAGCTACAAGCCCTGCTACTGCGCCGGAAACCATGCCTAGAGTAGTCGGTTTTCCGCTTCTTATCCATTCTGCTATCATCCAGCCTATAGCGGCGGCTGCCGTCGCGGTATTCGTCACCAAAAATGCCGACGTTGCCAGAGGGTTTGCTTCTAATGCGCTTCCCGCGTTAAATCCGAACCATCCGAACCACAAAAGAGCGCCTCCCAGAATTGTATAACCTAACTGGTTCGGCTGAACTATATTTTCTTTCATATAACCTTTTCTTTTTCCAAGAACTATCGCTCCCGCAAGACCGGCTACGCCTGAATTAATATGGACGACCGTTCCGCCGGCAAAATCCAATGCTCCCATTTTTTGAAACAATCCGCCTAAACCCCATACGGCTTGAGCGACCGGAGCATAAACAACCGTAAGCCATACTATCGTAAATACTACCCATGAAGAAAATTTAATTCTTTCAACCAAAGAACCGCTTACAAGAGCTACCGTTATAATTGCGAACATAAGTTGAAACATTACGTAAATATAGGAAGGAATCTTGCCGTCGTATCTTGAATGCTGCGTTTCTTTCATGGCAAATAAACCTATATATTTCAGGCTTCCTATTACTCCGCCAAAAGAATCGGGGCCGAATGCCAAAGAGTATCCCCATAAGATCCATATAATACTTACCGTACAAATAGCAATAAAACTGAGCGAAATTGTATTTAAAACATTTTTTCTTCTAACCATACCGCCGTAATAGAAACCGAGCCCAGGCGTCATTATTAAAACCAATGCGGATGAAGCAAGCACCCAAGCTATATCTCCGCTGTTAAAAGCCGGAACCTTAGAGCCAGCTGCAAATACGGGGCTTACCCAGGAAAACATAACCAAAAGTAGTCCTCCTAATAAAGACCATCCGTATATTAAAGGTATTTTAAAATTTTTTAATTTCTTAATGAGATCCATAATTTCCCATTCCTCCTTAATATTTTATTTTTAAGATACTGCGCATTCTCTCCATAGATATGCTAAAAATTTAATAATTTTGCATATTGCATTTTAAAGCGATATTAATTAGATTGCGGATTCTCCTTTTTCTCCGGTTCTAATGCGCACAACTTCTTCTACAGGCGATATAAATATCTTTCCGTCGCCGATATTGCCGGTTTTAGCACTTTTTTCTATCGTTTCTACGATGCTTGAAATTTGGTCGTCGGAAGCGATTATTTCCATTTTAGCTTTTGGCACGAAATCTACCCGATATTCCGCTCCTCTGTAAAGTTCCGTATGCCCTTTCTGTCTTCCGAAACCTTTAACTTCCGTAACGGTTATTCCGTGAATTCCTATTTCGTTCAAAGCTTCTTTGACGTCGTCTATTTTAAAAGGCTTAATTATAGCCTCTATTTTTTTCATTTTTAATTTCACCTCCTTTTCATATTATTTTTTTAGGCGGTTCAATCTCGCAAAGCCAGTCCGGAGTAAGTAAATAAATAAATCTGACACCTTTAAAAACTGTATAGAATCATTAAGTTTACGGTGTTCTGCTGAGAGTGCGTCGGCGAACCGTTTGAATCTAAATATACATTATGGTTAGCGCCTTGATGTTCAAGTTCTAATCGGAACTGCACGTCTTTAAAGTTTTTAAAAGACGGCTGATATGCAAAAGTCAGGGTAGAGTCGATATATGTATAGCCTGTTCCAGGAGTGCTGGTCATCTCCCACATGCCGTTCTGGTCGTATGCGGCGGTCTCTCTCAAAGTTTCGGCAATCTGTCCGAAGGCGTAATTATGCTGATGGTGTATATAACCCGCTATGCCGTAAAATCGTGATTTATCGTAAGTATTGCTTGAGGTTTGGACTAAAGCCGGATATTCAACCTGTCCCGCCGTTAAACCGTTATCGTTAAGCACGGAATCGTTTATTCCCCCGCCTAAGCCGAGTTCGTAGTCTAAAACGAAAGACCAGTCGGGATTAGGGCTTAATACGCCGTCGATATAGCCGTAAAAACTTTTATTCAAGTTGTCTTCGTAAAGCTGTCCGTTAGTACCCACCATATAGCTGTTCTCTCCGTAAATGAATCCTCCATTAAACGTCAGCATGCTCGTAGCCGCATAACTTTCGTTAAGCTCTATAACCGGCAGATTGTCGATAGGAACGGCGGAGTTGTATGTATTTGCTATTCCGAGCGTCGAAGTAAGAGCCGGTATAAAGTTATAAGTTAAAAACACGCCCGTTAATGTTGCAGGCTCCGCGGCATCCAGCAGTGAATACGTATCGTTCCAGTTCCTTATAGGGTTAAACGCCTCGAATCCCAAAAGTTCGTTTTCCTTTCCGATATGAATATCGAGTCCGCTCCCTACCGGCAGGTTTATATTTATATATGCCTTTCTTACATCGTATGGAGTTCTGTCTTCGAAAGGCGTCGTAAAATATGACGTATCGCCGTAATATGATTTATAAAACTGAATATTCTGTCCGAAATCCAAAGAAATATGGAAACCAACGCCGTAAGGGTCTGAAGAAGTTCCGGGAGAACGTCTCAAAGTTATGTCTGCGTTATTTACCGCAAAGCCGTCGGGCTGCCAGTTATCGCCATAGTTGCCGTTTCCCTCGAAGGAAGACGGAGTATTTAACGCTTCCGGTTTCGCAAGGTTATAGGTATAGGAAGCTATCAACGTCCCCAGAAGTTGGATATTAGAAAAATAATTCCCTGAATTTTGCGCTTTGTTTTCTTTTTTAATCGACTGAATTTCCACTAAAGCCTTGTTTAATTTTTTTTCTATTTTTTTTATTTTTGCGCTTGTTCCTATTTTTAAACTTCCGCTTATACTATCTGCATTAGAAACGGCATTTGCCGCATAAACTTTTTTTTGTACGGTAAGCATTAATAAAAATAGCGCTACTGTAAAAAAAACAGCGCTTAAAATTAATCCTCTAAATTTAAATTTCATGATCTCTCCTCTTAAATTTTTATTTTTTCTTTTTTTAAATATGCTTGATAAATTCAAATGTTTTAGTTCAAATAAATTTTAAAACAACTTACTTTTCTTTTTAATTAGCAAAATTTATGCCAAATATTCAAAATAAATAATTTATTTTGTTTGCAATGATTAAAACGGGGAAATGTCTCGATTAAGGAATAGAAAAAGTAAGATATTGTAAGTTTAAATATTAAATTAAAGCAGGATTTATATGCTTAAAAATTAGGCAATTTTTAATATATATAAATTATTGGTTAAAATTTAGGCAAAAATATATTTTTTATTCTAAAATATTTTCTTGCAAAATAACGGGCTCTAAATTATAGGCTTCGGAAAATGATAGCGCTAAAATTTCGGAAAGATAATCAAAGGTTAATTCTTCGGTGCTTTGTTTATACGGTTTATTTAATTCTTTGCTTCTATTAATTTCCTGTAGGATGCCGGTAATATTATTAAAATATTCGCTATGATCGCCACGGCCGTCGCCGTCGAATATTTCGATGTGATCCTCCGGCTTGTAATCTACATAAATAGAACCGTGCTGTAAAAACGCAGAATCGTTTCTTCTCTGAGAATTGCCGCAAATTTTTTTTCCGCCGAACGTTATTTCGTAAGAATGAGCTTTAAGAAAACAATTAAAATTATTCCTGTCGTTTTTATTATTTTCTTTATTTTTATTCCTATTTATATTTATACTATGACAACTCCCATTATCCGGTTTTAATCCAAGTTTGATAAAAAAAAGATACAGAAACTCGCTTATTTTTTTATAAGTTTCAATAAGCTTACCCGCAAAAATTCCGTTTTTATAAGATGCGGTCACCGAGTATGTTATTTCCGATTTATGAAGAACCGCCCTGCCTCCGGTAGGTCTCGAAACAACGTCGAAACCCTTGCTTTTAGCTTTTTCGATAATTTTATCGTCTATATTCTTATCTTTTTGAAAAAAACCTAACGATAACGCAGGAGGATTAAAATAATAAATCCTTAAGGTTGGATCTGCGGAAAAAGCGTCCGCAGTTTTATATTTATTTAATAAAAAAAGGTCGGCGGACATATTAAAACTGCCGGAATGTCCGCCTGAAATTATAAGGTTGAAACTCATCAAGAATTTTTCAAATATTCTTCGTATGCCGCCTGATCCATAAGATCGTTAAGCTCGTCTTCGTTAGTCAGTTTAACTTTAAGAAGCCATCCGGCATCGTAAGGTTCTTCATTTACTAATTCAGGCTCGTCTTTCAAGGAGTCGTTTACGCTGATCACGTGACCGCTTACCGGCGCATAAAGTTCGGAAACCGATTTAGCCGATTCTATAGTACCGAAAGATTCGTTTTGTTCAAGTTCGTAACCTACCTCAGGCAGATCGACGTATATAATGTCTCCGAGCTGATCCTGGGCATAGTCCGTCACCCCTATAAGAGCGTTATCGCCGGTTACTTTTACCCAGATATGTTCCGAATTATATTTTAAGCCTTTTGGAAAATCCATAATTCCCCCTTTGCTATCCCTGTTATTATTATTTAGATGATTATATTATGTTAATGCCTTTTTATGCTTACAACATATAATAACTATAATGCGTAAATTATTCGGTATTTAATATATATTGCATACGATATATAATTTATTTAATAATTTTATTAAAATATTTGCAACATAAAATTTATATAATTTAAATAAATTTTAATTATTTTTCATCTTTCGATAAATCTCTGTACGTAACCTATATCTACTTTTCCGGAAATGAAATCGCTGTCGTTTAATATTCTTTTAAGAAAAGGAATATTTGTTTCGATGCCGTCTATTTCAAATTCGTTCAGGGCGTTCTTAGCTTTATTTATTGCTCCAAGTCTGTTAGAATCGTGGACTATAAGCTTGGCTATTAACGAATCGTAATAAGGCTGTACGCTATATCCGCAATATCCCAAATCGTCCACCCTGACGTTGAATCCGCCGGGCTTGATATAATTAGTTATTAAACCCGGCGACGGTTTAAAATTTATCGGATCTTCGGCGTTAATCCTGAGTTCTATGCTGTGGCCTTTAATTTTAACGTCTTCCTGTTTTATTTTAAGCCTGTCGCCGTTTGCTATTCTTATCTGTTCCTTAATGATATCGATACCGGTAACAAGCTCGGTAACGGGATGTTCGACCTGAACGCGGGTATTTACTTCCATAAAATAAAAATCATCGTTTTTATCCAATAAAAATTCAAAAGTTGCCGCATTTACGTAATTTATTTCCTTTACGACTTTTAATATTAATGCGCCCATCTTTTTTCTTGCAGCGGATTTTACGGCGAGAGACGGCGCCTCTTCTATAATTTTTTGATGTCTTCTCTGAATAGAGCAATCCCTTTCACCAAGATAAACCGCATTTCCGTACTTGTCTGCAAGCACCTGGAATTCTACATGCCTTGGATTTTCGCAAAATTTTTCCAAATAAACGTCCTGATCGCCGAAAAAAGACTGCGCTTCCTGTCTTGCCTGATGATAAGCCTGAGATAAATGAGCCGGCGTCAAAACCATTTTAATGCCTCTTCCGCCGCCGCCCATAGAAGCCTTAAGGATTAACGGATATCCTATTTTTTCGGCCGCTTTTTTAATCTCCTCTTCATTATCGTCTATATCATCGCTGCCGGGTAAGACCGGAATGCCGAGGCTCTTGACTAATTTTCTGGCATTTCGCTTATTTCCAAGCATATTCATATTTGAAGAAGTAGGTCCGATAAATTTGATGCCGCAATTCTCGCAAATTTCGGCAAAATTTGCATTTTCCGATAAAAAACCGTATCCGGGATGTATGGCTTCGCTGTCGGTTATTTCCGCCGCAGATATAATCGAAGATATATTAAGGTAACTTTTAGAAGAAGGCGGAGGCCCTATGCATATACTCTGGTCGGCATATTTTACGTGAAGACTGTCCCTGTCGGCAGTTGAATATACGGCAACAGTTTTTATGCCGATTTCTTTGCAAGCCCTTATGATTCTGACCGCAATTTCTCCTCTGTTGGCAATTAAAATTTTTCTAAACATATTTTATTTTTTTATTTTCTGTTTTTAAGCTTATTTTTTAAGCTTATTTTATATAACTTATATAAAGTTTTATATTCCCCGAATTTTATTAAAGAGGCTCTACCAAAAACAAAGGCTGTCCAAATTCGACCAATTGTCCGTTTTCAGCAAGAATAGATACTATCCTGCATTTCATATCGACCTCTATTTCGTTCATAATTTTCATAGCCTCGACTATACAAACAGGACTTCCTTTTTCGACTATAGAATCTACCTCGACGAAAGACGGTTTATCCGGAGAAGGCGACCTATAAAACGAGCCTACAAAAGGAGAAACTATCTCTTTAAGACGTTCATTTTTAACTTTAGCCGATACTGCATCGGTTTCCGCCGCTATATTAGCCCTGCTTATAGCAAAGTTAGCAAGCTCCTCTTGTTCGTAATCGGAAATTTGAGCGCCGCGCTCTTCTTTTTTTCCAATTAATGCATTTCTGCGTCCGCCTTTATAAAATTCATCGGAATCAAGGGTAACTTTAAACTCTTCGTCGCCTTTTTTATAGTAAAATTCTTTAATTTTATTAGATTTAATGAATTTAACCAAATCTTTAATGTCTTTTATATTCATATTTTCTCCTTTAACCCGGCAAGACGATATATTTTCATAGAATTACAATCGGGTAACCGATATTTTACTGTTTGGCACTTATTCTTTCTATATAAGACCTAGTCCTGGTATCGACTTTTATTAAATCGCCTTCGTTTAAAAATAAAGGCACGCTTATAACTAATCCTGTTTCTAAAGTCGCGGGTTTGGTAGCGCCCGAAACGGTGTCGCCTCTAAGACCAGGTTCTGTTTGAGTTATTTTAACGTCTATAAAATTGGGCGTTTCTATATTTATTGGTTTGCCGTTATAATAGAGCACTTTAACGTTTATATTTTCAAGCAAAAAACCGGCGCTTTCGGCGCAGGCTTCTTTGTCTATATGAACCTGATCATACGTTTCGTTGTCCATAAAAATAAAATCGCTACCCTCGTTGTAGAGATACTGCATATTTTTTTCTTCTATATTTGGCGTTTCAACTTTTTCTCCCGCCCTTAAAGTTCTGTCGATTACTTTTCCCGAAATAAGGCTCTTCAGCTTTGTCCTGACGAACGCTCCGCCTTTGCCGGGCTTCACATGCTGAAAGTCGATTATTTCATACGGCTCCTTATCCATTTCTATCTTAAGCCCTTTTTTAAAATCCGTAGTAGAATACACTTAGCAAAACCTCCGTTATATGTAATATTTTAATTTTAATATACTAATATTTAGTATTTATTTTTGCATATTATTTTTATTTTCAACGCATTAATTAATTTAAAACAAAGCGGAATAAAAATCAACTATTAAATTTAAAACTGCATTTTAAATCTATAGCAAACTTTCTATACTATGCCGATTTTTTTTAATTCCGGTTATAATCCTTGCTCCTTCGCGTTCTACATAACACATATCTTCAATCCTTATGCCGAATTCACCCTCTAAATAAACGCCGGGCTCCACGGTAAACACCATTCCTTCCTTAACCGTATCTAAATTTTTTTTGCCGACGTACGGATATTCGTGTATGTCTAATCCTACGCCGTGCCCCAAAGAATGAGTAAAATATTTTCCGTAACCTCGTTTTTCTATATAATCGCGCGCCGTTTTATCTAAACTGCTAAATTTTACGCCCGGTTTTATTTTTGAAATAGCCTTCTGCTGCGCCGTATAAACCGTGTCGTAAACGTCTAAAAATTTCTTGTCCGGTTTTCCAAGATAAACCGTAAACGTCTCATCGCTCTTATATCCGTTAATCTCTGCTCCAAAGTCGCATAATAAAACTCCGCGCTTTGAAATAATTTTATCCGCTGAAGGCAAGCCGTGCGGAATACTTGAATTTCTGCCGGAGAGCACTATCGTTTCAAATGATTCCGCAGAATAAAAATCTAAAAGATTTTTTTTATAAATTAAAGAAGCTTTTTTCTCGGAAATACCGTCTGATTCATTATGGTAAACAATTTTCTTAAGCATGTCGATAACGGCTTTTTCCGATACGGAAACTGCCTGCATTATATAGTCTAATTCTTTTTTATCTTTTACGGATCTGATTTTCGATAAAAAGCCGCCTGCGGGAATAAAATTAAATTTATTTCCCAATTCTTTTGCAAACGATATGTATTCATCGTAAGTAATATAATCCGATTCAAACAGTATAGAAGAAAAACCGCTTAAACCGGCTCTTGAAGATATGTCGGAGGCTATATCCTTGAATATTTCTTTTATTTCGATTATATTAACATTTTTAAAACATTCTCTGGAGGCTCTTTCGGAATATCTTGCATCGGTATAAAGAATAATTTCTCCGGAAACCGAAAAATACAGATATCCGCTTCCCGAAAAATTAGAGATAAAAAAGATATTTGCCGGCTTTTTAATTAAAATTCCCGACGCTTTTTTTTCTGCTATATTTGAAGCAAGTTCCGGCAAATTAAGCATGGCTTATGATTATTTTATATTCTATTTATTTACTTTATTTATTGTTATATTTACTCAGAGCAGGGAGGAACCTTTTTTGTAGGCATAAGTTTTCTGCAGAAAATTTTCTAAAACAGATATTGCTTTTTGACTTTTTTTATTATTGTTTTCTTTTTCTGTTTTAATTAAGTTTTGAAGTCTTCTTATGTTGCTCAAAGATTCTTCGTCAAAAGGATTTTCTTTTAGCAGGTCTATATAAATATTTAATGCTTCTAAATAATGTCCCTGCGATTCATAAATTTCCGCAAATGTTTTTGTTTTTAGTTGAGTATCCATCATAATTAATATTTTTATCACAACATAATACTTTTAGTCAAGCAAATTAAGCGGCGTCAAATTAAACGGCGGTTATTTTAAAGCTTATCTTTAACGGTTTGTTGTATTTTTTTCATTAAAAGCAAATTTCTTATTTTGCCGCCTTGATAATTTTTAACGTAAAACGTATCATATACTTTATTTCCCTGCGTCGTAATTTTAGAAACAAAAATATCGATGTTAAATGAATTAAAAATTTTTCCTATATCGTGCAAAAGTCCTTTCCTGTCCAAAGCCTGTATTTCTATTACGGTAAATTCATCGCTCATATTATTGTAAATTTCGACGGAAGTTATAACTCTGGGGCCGCTCTTTGCATATAAACTTTCGCTTTTTCTTTTATTTTTTAACTTTTCCTCCAATTTTTCCGTTCCGTTGAAAACGTTAAAAAAAGTCTTTCTCAGTTTGTGCCAGTCGATATCTCCGTCAACTTTTTTGTATATATGGTTTACAAAAAAAGTATCTACGAATTTACCGTCTTTTCTCGTGTTTATATCCGCACTCAATATATTAAAATCAAAATACGATAAAACTCCCGTAATATCCGAAAATATTGCTTTATTGTCTTCTCCGCAAATTACTATTTCATAATAATCTTCAGTTTCATGCATTTTTGCGACGAAATTAAATCTATGGGATTCGGTTATTTTCGAAAACAACTTTAAGTGCAGCAAAATATTTTCCTTGCTTTCTCTTGCCAAGTACTTGCCTGGGGAATAAAATTTATTAATAAAATCCGAAATAAATTCTTTTAAATCCTTAATATTTTCAAGAAATTTATATCCGTTTTTACCTCTTAACGTTTCGGCGTATTCATATACTTTATTTATATAATAGGCGTCGTCTTTAAAATATTCTTCGGTATTTTTTAAATACGACAAGGTTCTTTCGTAAAGTTCGACTAACAGCATCTTCCTCCATGAATTAAACCTTGTTTTAGAAACGGCCATAGAATCGCAAATACTGACTATAAAAAGAAGTTTTAAGCGCTCTACGTCTTTAACGATACCGGCAACGTATTTAATAGTTGACGGATCATGGATATCCCTTCTTTCGGAAGTAAGAGGAAGAACGAAATGATTTAAAATTAAAAATTCTATAGCATCGGAAATATTTGAATTAAAACCTATTCTTTTTGCAATTTTAGCTGCTATTTTTGAGCCTATGGACTCGTGATGAGCGGAATATCCTTTGCCGATATCGTGAAGAAGAAGAGAAAAATTTAAAATAAGCATATCTTCCGGGCTTAAATCCTCAAAGATTTCTTTAAGTTCGTTGTTTACTTTAAAATTTGCCATATTTTCAAGATAATATATACCGTTTAAAGAATGTGCATCGACCGTATATACATGATAAACGTCGTTAGTAGAGAGGGAATCTATTTTTTCAAACTCAGGAATTAAAGCGACGAGTATTTTAGTTTCATGCATTAACAGCAGCGTTTGATATACTCTTTTTTTATTCTTTAGTAAATTTATAAAAAAATCTTTTGAAAAATTACCTTTTTTAATTTTAGCGGCGTATTTGTTTCCGCTGATTCTTAATAAATTAACGGATTCCGCATTTAATCTGTAACCGGATGTTTGATACAAATTTAATAAATTAAAAATATTCCTATATTCGGATAAAAATAGTTCTTTGTTTTTTACCGCAATCAAACTGTTATTTAAAAAAAAATTATTTTCTAAAATTATTTCTTTTTGTTTTTTTTCCTTATATTTACTTATTAAAATCTTCGGTTCTATCAGAATATTTATAATTAATTTGGAAATATTATGTATGTTTTTCGCATTTAAATAATAGTCATGCATAAAATACTCTATTTTATTTAAAAATTTGCCGTCTTTATAATAAAATGCATTGGCTATATTCTCCTGAACGTCGAAAGTAAGCCTGTCATTTTTTTTTCCGGCAAGCAGATGCATCATAATGCGCGTTTTTAAAATGAATTTTTTTCCTTCATAAAGATCCGTTATATCCTCTTTTTTTAAAGAAGTGTCGGCTTTGTTTGCTTTCAGCGCGGCAATTACCGTTTCTTCGGCCTTTTTAAATTTATTTTGATATTCAAGGATTTCTCCGCCTCCATCAGGATTAGGAAATATATCCTTAACGCCAAGATAATATATCCATCCGCAATAAGAATAATCCCTCAAACCTCCTATAGCCTCTTTAACATCCGGTTCAAGAAGAAAAATGTCGTTGTCGGTCATAACATTGATAAGCCGCCTTTTTCTTAAGCTCTTCATTATTTCTTTTAAAAAAATTAATTTCGCATCTATCTTTTTAAAATCGGATTTAAATTTATCAAATAAATACTTGTTGCCGGCAATATATCTTGCATTTATAAAAGACGTATAGGTATTCAAATCACTGCCCATAAGTTCTACCGCTTCGGCGCAGGTCATTACGCTCTGCGCAAGATCTACACCCGCATCCCAGAATAAATAAAAAAAATCCTTCAGATCCCTTGCAGAATCCTCTCCGCTTAATCTGTTTTCCGTCAAAATCATTATATCTATGTCCGAATAAGGGCACAATTCTAAATTTGAGTAACTGCCCCCTGCCACTACACAGTAACCGTCTCTTCCTTTAATAAGGGAAAAAGCTTCGACGATTATGGAATCGTAAAAGAAAGAAATTTCCTTGGCGGTGTGAAACGAATCGTAATTAAGAAGGTCGTCTTTTAACAGCGCATATTTCGATCTTATTTTTTGTTTTAATTCCGTTGACGTAATCATCGTAATCATTAAGATTTATCTCCGTTATTCCGCTAATATATAATAATCTGTTATAATAATGATAAATTCATTTGGAACGATATATTTAATTTCTGTTTGCTTAATACAACTAATACCGCATTGTACAAGCAAAGCTAAATTATTTAAAAGTAATTTTTGACGACTATAATACTGTTGACGATAGTATAATAATTATACAATTATTTATGCTATAATATCTTTAAAAAAAACAAAAAATTTTATATAACTAAATAGAAATGTTTAACGTCATATTAATTTTTTTTCGTAAGTTAAAAATATTAACGAATCAGCATAAATCCGATTTAATAAGAATTTTTGTTTTTCTTATAGCTATACTTTTAATTTTTTCTTACTTATTCAGCCGTTACGAAAAAATATCTTTTTTTAAATCATTTTACTGGGCGGTTACTACCGCTACCACAGTAGGTTACGGCGACGTTACGCCGACAAACGATGCCGGAAGAATTATCGCTATGGGTTTAATGATTGCCGGAATAGGAATTTTAGGTCTTTTTTTAGCGACGGTGTCTTCTATTATGTTTGAATTTAAAATAGGGAGGATATTTGGAACCGTGGAAAGCCATATTTTTAAGGAACATATCGTTATACTAGGTTACAGCAGTTTAATAAAATCTTCTTTGAAAGATATTTTGGAAACGAAAGACAACGTCACTCTTGTGGCAAATATCGAAAAATCGCCGGAAAACACCGGTAAATTAATATTTATAAAAGGCGATATCACGGACGAAAAAACGGTTGCAAGAGCTCACATCGATAAAGCCAAGCTGTGCATTATTTCGGACGAAGACGATGCAAACTCTTTAATAGCCGGCATAAACGTTAGGACGCAATATAAAAATATTTACATAATCGCTTTAATTTTTAAAAAAGAAACTGAAAGGGCTTTTAAAGAAATAGGCATCAACGAGGTATTTTCCTCCGGTTCGTTTTCAAGCAGGGTTCTTGTTAAATCCATAGAGTTTAAAGGCGCTTCTAAATTTTTTAACCAGCTTTTAGACGAAAATTTTAAAGAAGGTCTCATAGAAAAAAATTTACCCGGAAATTTAGAAAATAAAGAATTTTTAGAAGTTATAAAATTTTTTAAAGAAAATAAAGACGAAATTGCCGTCGGAATAAAAAGAAATGAACTGGTTATAATAAATCCCGAAAAAACTTTTGCAGCGGCGGCAGGCGACAAAGTTATGCTGATCGGCAAAAAAAGCTGACTTCAGGAACAATGCAGACGGAAGCAACTCGATAAAAGTAACCAAAACTCTTTATTTATCTTAAAATTTAGAAAATAATACTATGAATAGAAAATTAGTTTTAATCTTTTCTTGTCCTGATAAAAAAGGAATAGTAGCCGCAGTTTCAAAAGTCCTTTTTGAAAACGACGGAAATATAGTAGAATCAAACCAGCATTCAGCTAAATCTGTTACAAATCCCCATTTTTATATGAGAATCGTCTTTGAACTGGATAGTATTTTTGCCGAAAAAAATCTTGCAAATATAAAAATAAAATTAAACGAACTTAAGAGCATATTCGGCATTGAATATGAATTAAACGATACTTCCGTTAAAAAAAATGCGGCAATTTTCGTCTCAAAAGAAGACCATTGCCTTTATGAGTTATTGTGGCAGACGAGTTCCGGCGATATTTTTTTGAATATCGGCTGCATATTGTCAAATCACAAAGTCCTGTCGTCCGTCGCAAATTTTTATAATGTGCCGTTTATATATATTCCGTCAAATTTTGCCGTTTCAGATAATGACGACGATAGCCTTAGGCTTAAACAGGAACGATTTATTTTAAACGAAATAGCAAAATACGATATTGATTTTATTATACTGGCAAAATATATGAGAATTTTATCGCCTGGTTTTATTAATTTATTCAATAAAAAGATAATAAACATTCATCATTCTTTTCTGCCGTCGTTTCCGGGAGCCAAGCCTTATCTTCAGGCATACGAAAAAGGCGTAAAAATAATCGGGGCAACCGCCCATTTCGTTAATGAAAAATTAGACGACGGACCAATAATAGAACAGGACGTCATAAGGATTAACCACGAAGACGACGCGGAAGAGCTTAAAAAGAAAGGAAAAATCATCGAAAGAACGGTATTGGCAAGGGCGGTAAAATTTTTCGTCGAGGACAGAATAATACAATACGGCAACAAAACCATTGTTTTTGCTTAAACAGCTGCCGACGCCTTTTTCAATAGCACGATTATTTATTCGCTAAACCGGCAAACTCAGTCCGGAGTGAAGATGCGGAGGCGGGCGTTTATAAAAGCGAAGCTTTTATGCCGGCCGAAGCGAATAAATCTGTCCCCTTTAATTTTACTGCGGATTTGCTACGGTTACGGAAACCCCGCCCGATTGCGAATACGAATACGAAGGTTCGTTAGGCGCCGGCGTAGTTATCGTAATATTGACGTTGCAGTTATATATGCCAGTAAAGTTTTTATTGCAAGCGGATGCCGTGGGCGGCGGATTGCTTCCTCCTCCACCGCTTCCTCCTCCGGAGGAACAACCGTTTAAAGAAACCGCCAGGCTAAAAACTAATGCCGCTAATATTATCCGCAATCGGATACGATGTCGTCCCCATTCCATTTGCAATCTCCTCGTATAGTATATTATTATTCACGCAGAACACGACGAGCTGCTGATTATTAGTTCCAGTTATATTCTGGTAAAAAGCAACTTCATTGCCGCTTCCGGTCTTAATGCAAGCACCGCCGCTACTAAAAACACATATTGGATTAGTTTGTGAAGGCTCATCTGTTGGTTTATTAAATGGACATACGCCTGATACGGAAAATGTTTGAGGCGGCGTCGGCGGCATAGCCGCATTCTCCAAATTTCTCCTTATCGTCGCCATTGCTTGCGTCATCGAATTGTTTGAATGGAGATACTGTTCATTGGTCATATAGTCGTTTATCCCCCACATAACTACTTGATACAAACCTATGGACAAGATGCCTATAAGCAATATCGTCATCACTAATTCTATAAGTGTAAACCCGCCCCTATTTTTTTTAATACTATTCAAAGTCTTCATTATCATTTTCATAAAAATTTAAGAATATACCTTGTCATTCCTGCGAAAGCCCTGTCGT
>JAJYHI010000146.1 GCA_021784835.1 bacterium | reverse complement strand
ATAAAGGGGCAAAGGGGGTGACAGAAGTTGACTTAGGTATCAGATGCAAGAGTCTATAAAAGCAATAAACGGAATATTATGACAAATTAAAAGTTAAATTCAATAGACAAATTAAAAGTTGACAACAGTTGAAGCGGTTAAAAAATTAGGCTCGTTAAAAAAATTAAATTATTAAATATTTGAATTATGTATTATAATTATTCATAATTAATATAATTGCCCTATAATCGTAAATGGCGAACAGTTAGCGCTAATTAAGAGAAATAAAAACGCGGCTATTATAGCTAATTTTATAAATTATATTGTTAAAATAGAATTTGACAAAAGAGGTTTGATAGATGAAACCTAAAGAGATATAGAGAAATAAATCTTCTTTACGGTTGCGCCAAAAAAATGCTCAGTTTTGCGGATATTAACAGAAATTATAACTAATTGTTTCGCTTATTGCGTATTATAAAAATTTTAAAAGGAGAATTGCGCTATGCCCGTTATCAAGAAATATTTAATGGCAAGATTAAAACTTACTGGCTTGATAATTACACTGTTCATCGCTATTTTGTCTTCGGTTCAAGGGACCGTTTTAGCCGCTGGAAATTCGTCCTATAATCAAAGGATTGATGTAAGTTCTTCCTATTATTTTCTTGACCCACATGGAATCTATGGTTCATGGTATATCGGCACGGTGAAATATTACAATAACTCAAATAAAAAATTCAATTATTTTATTGAGGCAGACGGGTTTTCAAGAACAATAGAAGGCGAAGGTTTTCTCGCTACAATAGGCGCCTATACTATTTGGACGCCATGGCTTTATACAGTATCGGATATTTCAAGCGGCACCAATTATCTTTATTTGCCTGAGTTCAGAGTAGATAATAATTTTAATTTCAAACTGGGTAAATATAAGAATATTGTATGGGAGATAGGCGGGTCTTACATAAAATACAACGATAACAATTTAAACCTGATAGCTTCTACCGGTATTACTTATTATTACAAAAGGTGGATAGCAAGTTATCAGTTATTTAGAGGTATCAGCGATCCTGGCAATGTTGTTTTCTGGTCGCATCTTTACTCTATAGGTTACGGCAAGCGTTATTGGGAGAGAACGTACCTTAATGTAATTACCGGAAACGAGGCATATTTGACAAGTTATCTGCCGGTACAGTATCAAAGTAATGTAAATTATAATGCTTTGGATATAAACATACGCCAAAGGATATGGTTAAGAAAAGATTTTGGAATTATAGGAAATTTAGACTATTTTATTCTTCATGATAATTATAGAGCCTATGGCATAAACATCGGTATTTTTAAAAACTTTTAAATAATTTTTAAATAATACAATAATAAATAAATATGACAAAGGATACTATTTTTTATCACCGAGCTTACAGAAAGGAGCCGTTTTCCAAAAAAAATGTTTTTTGGGCAAGCATAGGCCTCTTGTCGCCTGTTTTATTGGTGCTGTTCTTTTATCCTATAGTAACTCTTTATATATGTAAATTTTCTACGTTTATTCTTTCTGAATATTTTATCAATGGAAAAATTGAGATATTAAAAAGGCGTTATTTTTTTTCACACTTATATATAGTACATATGCATTCGCTCTTTCATTCGCCGCTGTTTTATTTATTATTTTTTATATTTTCTTTTCTCGCTCTTATAATTATGTTGCTTTTTATAAAGACGCAAATTTTTAAGCCTGTTTTTTTATATTTAATGTATATATTATTAATAAACGCAGTATCTTCAGCGTTCTTTGTTCTTGTTCCTTTTAGGTTCCCATACGACTTCACAACATTTTCGGATCTGTATATGAAAACTGAAGTGGCAATATGGTTTTTTATCCCTGTTATTCTTGCAATGGCATTAATACCGCTTCCCTCCAATTTTTTTTATAAAATTTTAGTTACTATTTCGGTATTGATTTATTCGGTTATGTTTGCAGTTGTCAGGTATATTTTATTTTTATATATACTGCAAAAATTTTCGTTTGTATTTATGGCAACTCTCTTTTTTGCTTTCGGACCTTTAATCGATTTTATATATGTAGTCGCCATTTATTCTTATTATTTAAGCGTGGTATCGGGAAAAAATAAAAACAACGCGGGAGAAGGACAATGGTTATATTGATTATTGCTATTTTAAAAATTTATATGTTATTTGTAATATTAGTTATGGCAGTTTATACATTAAGGCATAACTTTTTCACATTCAACCGTGTGTACGGCGAACAGAAACTTTATTATCAGGATATAATCGATTCCGAACTTATGGAGTTGTCGGTTATTATTCCAATGTATAACGAGGAAAAGACGGCATCACATATATTGGATCTATTGATAAAATCAGATTATCCTGCGTCAAAGATAGAGATAATACCTATAAACGACAACTCGACAGACAAAACAAAAGAAATACTTGATTCTTATGCTTTAAAATATCCTATAATAAAGCCGATTCACAGGAAAAGCGAAAATAAGGGCAAGGTGCCAGCCCTTAACGAGGGGTTGAAAATAGCTAAGGGTGAAATAATACTGGTTTTTGATGCGGATTATCTTCCAGGAAAAAGCATATTAAGGGATTTAGCTTTAGCCTTTAAAGACCCTAAGGTTTGCAGTGTAATGGGAAGAGTTATGCTTATCAATACATGCAAAAATTTATTAACCCGCATGCTCGACCTTGAGAGAACAGGCGGTTATCAGGTGGACCAGCAGGCAAGGTACAATCTCGGTCTTATCCCTCAATACGGAGGAACGGTAGGCGGTTTTAGAAGAGAATTGATAATTTCTATAGGCGGATTTGACGAAAAAATTCTTGCGGAGGACACCGAGCTTACGTTTAATTTATTTATTAAGGGATGGGACGTGGCTTACGCCAATCGTTTGGAATGTTACGAAGAAGGGCCGGAAGAATGGAAGACAAGGGCAAACCAGATTAAAAGGTGGTCAAGAGGGCATAACAGAGTTATGTTTAAATATCTTATACCGGTTATAACAACAAAATATTTGAATTTTTATCAAAAAGTAGACGGTGTTCTTTTGCTTTTCGTATATATGATTCCATTTATTTTTTTATTGGGCATGTTGGATTCTATCGTATTATTTTTCTGGGGCGAGATGAATTTAGTAAATTATGTAATTGTATATTTACTAATAGGCATGTATGTAACTTTTG
Source organism: bacterium (assembly GCA_021784835.1). Next base: position 5,637 of record JAJYHI010000146.1, on the reverse strand, counting down.
GAAGTTTTGCCCCTTTTTACCAGATAGGAATCGGAGCTTTTCTGGATAGGACTTCAAATAGAATACGCCTGTTGCCTTTTTTCTTTTTTATTTTTGTCTTTAATATTTGGTTTATTTCTCAGGGTTTCATAGAATCGGTTATCGATGTTATAAGCTCTAGAAGAGTTACATGGCATAAGACAAAACGGTACAGGAGAGAGACGGAGACGGAGGCAGCGGCAGCGGCAAAATGAATTTTATTATATTAATTTTAATATTCGCATTTTTTGTTTTTCTGCCTTTTCTTTTGGGTATAATAGAGCTTTTTGCGCCTATGGACAATAAGCCGCTGCCTATAAAGGGCTACTCTAGGGATGCGCGCTATTTTGGCAGGTCGTTCAGAAAAATCTTGAAAGATTCGCTTCTTATGCAAGCTGGATTTAAAAATAACGCAACAGAAATACAATTATCTTCCGGTTTAGAAAAAATCGAAATTATATACTCAGATTTTAATTCCGATAAAAAAAATTTAGAGCATATACTGATAGTATTAGGCAATTTGACCACAAAATACGCAAATAATTTTAATAAAGAAATTTACGTGGAAGGCAATGCGTCGTTCAAATACAATAATATTATTCGTGCGGCAGCAGTAAATAAAGATGTAGAAATAAGCGGAAACTCAAAAATAATAAGGTGGCTTGATGCTAATGGAGGGATTAGAGCCGGGGAAAATTCTTATCTTGGAATAAGCGCCTCTTGCGGTGAAATCTTCCAATTGTCTAAAGGCTGTAAATTCAGACGCCTTTTCGGGAATCCTATTTTAACTTTGCAAGATCCATCCCAAGTCGATTACGGCTTAATGGACAGCGAAAAGATGGATATTAACAATACATCCGTTTTAACCTACTTTAATGAAATAATAAATGAAGACATAATATACGACGAACCTGCAATAATAAACGGCAACCTTATAATAAACGGCAGTCTGGAGATAAATAACGAATTCACTATCAACGGAGATATAAAGGCCGGCGGAAATATAACTGTAAAAAATGCAAAAAATGTCAATTTCTTAGGCAATATAATATCTGATAAGACAATAAGAATGTCGGGAAACATAAAAGTTTATGGAAATATATTTGCCCAGGAAGAGATTGAATTGGAAGGAGTAGAAGTAGGAAATATTAATAAAACCAAGTCGGTAATAGCAAAAAAGAAATTAATACTCGGTAAAAACGTTGCCATTTACGGTTTTGTTCTGACGGAAGGAATGGGTATCGTCAGTTAGCTTTCTGTTATTAAAAAACAGAGGAAAAAAGGATGAAAAAAACAACGGTTATATTTGTTTTACTTTTAGTAATATTAATTGCCGTTCCAATTATTTATTACGGTCTCAACCGCGTTAAAAAATACGAGAAATTTTCTAAGGACAATAGCATAAGGGTTCTTTTGGTATACGGCTCATCGCAAACCTCATATGACGAATCTATTTTATCTGCTTACAAAAGCGCTTTAAAAATGGACGGAGTTCCGTTTAAAGTCATAAGCTATTCCGACCTTATATCTTTTGACCCCGAATCTTTAAGCAAAAATATACCTGCGGTTATTTTTCCGGATGCGGCAGACGAGGAATTTCCTTCCGCGATGGATTCTTCTATAGAATTATGGGCTGAAAACTATTTAAATAACGGAGGCAGTATTGCAGTGGTGTATAATGTCGGGATAAAAAATAAAGAAGGCCTCTATCTAAAAAAGGGCGTGTTCTCTAAAATTATCGGTTTGAATTATGAGATATACAATAGAATGGGGGATAAATCCTATGTAGCCGCTTTGTTAAGGTTTAAGAATAAGAGCAGTATGGATTTTTTTAATATACCAAAAGGAAATGCAATGGACGGTTTTTTAAGCGGCTATATGTACGGCCCGCTCGATTTTCCAATGGCTTATACTGCTGCGGAACCTCGGTTGAAAGGTGAAGACATATATGCGTACGGCACAGAAAGCGACAGTAAAAAAATACTTAAATTCCCTTCTCGCAAACAGGTAAACGATAAATATGTTTTAAAAAGCAACATAAAAAAATTCCCCGCAGTTGTTTTAAAAAAATATGGCAGAGGACATATTTTATATGTCGATATGCAGTTGGGATATCTCAAAGCATATGCTTCAGACGGATTTTTAATGCAGGCTTTTATTAAAACATTCCTGTTCAAAATAGTAAAAATGCCGCATTTGGTTTACGCTCCTTACGGAAAAGGCGGGCTGGTTGTGAATTGGCATATAGAAAACTATTTAGTTAGCAAAAGCATCCCCTATATGATAAAGAACCGTATTCTTAGAAAAAACCTGAAATATTCATTCGATATATCGGCGGGAAGTTTTGAAGACCGCCCGGGAGACGGAAAAGGCGTCGATGCATGCGGAAAAAACAGGCCGTATATTAAGATGTTATTGCCTTACGGCACAATAGGCACTGACGGTGGATGGACTCATAACTATTGGTATAAGCATGTTTTAAGCGGAAAATTTAATGAAAGCCAGATGTATGCCCTTATTAAAAAAAATAATAAGTGTTTACAAAGCATATCCGGTTACAGAATAATCGAATATATGCCTGCCGAGGCCGTTTTTCCCTCGCCGATTTCGACGAAAATTCTAAGAAAGTTAGGGATGATAGCGACTTATTATACAGGAAGCATAGGTTCCGGACCAACCAGGGTTTTCTGGAACGGTAAACTTATTGCACGAAAAGTTATAGCATTTCCGGTATCGATAGATGGGGATTTAGCGTCTCTTTATGAATTAAGGCGCTACGGCCATATGTCAAACATGCAAGTATTAAGGTGGCAGAAAAGCTTAGTAAATTATTGCATTAAAAATAGAGCTATCAGATTGTGGTATTCGCATCCTTACGATATATGGATATATCATTACACCAAAGCAATGAGATCTTTTACCGATTATATAGAGAAAAAGCAAAATGAAGGAAAACTGCTTGTCAGGCCTATGGCTTATTTCGCCCAATTTATATTGAGATTTTTAAAAACAAAATATTCTTTTATTTCGTCAAAGGACGGCTCTATTATGTTATTAATAAAAAATAAGGAAGGACTAAAAGGGATTACGGTAGCCTTGCCCAAGAATAAAATTAGAAAACCGGATAGTAGCGTCGCATATACGATTGATGAAGGCAAACATTATTATTATATAATTTTTACAGGAGATTTACATGAAGATACTATTCATTTTAGCGGCATTAACGGTACTAACGGTTACTAACTCATGTTCGATTCACAAGTGTGACGCTGCCAGTATTAATAAATGCAATAATCCTGCTCTGACGTTATGGAGCGAGTTTTATAACGTAAAAATAAGAAACGGCAAAACATACTATATAGTTCCATACAACGATAATATAATAGCTTTGCATTTTTTAAAAAAAAATAAAAATATAGGAATCATAAAAAATTATATACTATGGTATTTTAAGCATCTTAATTATCCCGATAAATTTGGACTTACCGGAACAATGTACGATTATAGAATCGCAGGAACGGGATGCGAGGAGAAATCGACTAAAACTTACGATTCTGCGGATAGTTATGCCGCAACATATCTTATGGTTATTTATAAATATTATAAAAAAACCAAAGATATCAGAACGCTTAAATATATATTGCCAAAATTAAAAGACGTTGCATATATTATTCCTTATTTGCAGGCTTCCAATGACGGACTTATAAATGCTTTGCCGGATAAGGACGAGAAATACCTTATGGATAACTGCGAAGATTACGGAGGCATAAAGGCGTATCTTAACTTGCTGAAAATAACAGGGAAAAAGTTCAGCGGAGAATATAATCGTTACGAAAAACTCAAAAAATCGATAAAGACTGCCATCGTAAAAAATCTTTATAACCGCAGCAGGCATAACTTTGACTGGGCTATAATCAGAGGCAGGAAACAATATTCAAACTGGTTTGTTTATTATCCCGACGTGCTTGCCCAATTATTCCCGATTTTGTATGGTATTGCGGATAATTCTACTGTGTCAGAAACATTCTTATGGAACAAATTTGAGTCTATTTATAAGAATAAGGCAGGTTCATTTCTCCCGGAACAGAGGGCTTTATATATTTTAACTAAGGAAAAAATAAATAAAATAAATAAATAAAATAAATAAATAAAATTTTTCAAATAATTAAATATAAATAGATATTATAGGAGGATTAATTGCGCGCAAAATTATTATTTATTTTAGGCACCCGTCCCGAAGCTATTAAACTGGCTCCGCTAATACTAAAATCAAAAAAAACCGATTTTTTTGATGTAAAAGTATGCTCAACAGGACAGCATAAACAAATGCTTGAGCAAGTCACAAGTTTCTTTAACCTGAAAATAGACTACGACCTTAGCTTGATGAAACAGAATCAATCTCTTTTTGATATAACGGCAGATATGCTTAAAGCATTAGAGCCTGTAATAGAAAAGGAAAAACCGGACAATATAATAGTTCAGGGAGATACAACAACGGCTCTTGTCGGGACGCTGGCGGGATTTTATAAAAAAATAAGCGTAGTTCATATAGAAGCGGGTTTAAGAAGCTATAATAAATATTCTCCATTTCCTGAAGAAATGAACCGGATATTAATCAGCCGCATTGCGGATTATCATTTTGCGCCAAGTGAAAAATCAAGAGACAATTTGTCGGCAGAAGGCATAAAAGACAATGTTTATGTCGTCGGCAACACTGCCATAGATGCCCTAGTATTAGGCCTTGATTTAATAAAAAGAAACGGTGATAAGATATACAGGGAATTTTTTAATTTCTTAGATTTTTCTAAAAAAATAATTTTGGTAACGGGACACAGGAGAGAAAGTTTCGGAAACGGATTTGAAAATATATGCGGAGCCTTAAAAGAAATAGCAAACAGGCGCAAGGATATTCAAATAGTATACCCGGTTCATCTTAATCCAAATGTAACAGGTCCTGCATATACTGCATTGGAAAACATTACAGGGGTATTCCTGATTGAGCCCCTTGAGTATCAATATTTAATATGGCTGATGAATAAAGCATTTTTAGTGCTGACTGATAGCGGCGGCATACAGGAAGAGGCACCTTTTTTAGGCAAACCTGTTATTGTCATGAGGGATTCGACGGAACGCATCGAAGCTGTAGAAGCAGGAGTATCGGTGCTTGTCGGCACCCATAAAGATAGAATAGTTGCAGAAACTCTTGACCTGCTTGAAAATAAATCAAGATATGAAATAATGAGCAGGCCTGTTAATTTATACGGAGACGGTAAATCTTCCGAAAAAATAATTAGTATTTTAAAAAAAATCTAATTACAGTCTTGGGGCAAATCAGCGCTTCCAGTCGGAATTCCTTGGTTTGAACTGTTAAAAGAATAGACGAGGCGATAGAAGGAGTGTTTCAGAATGCTTTACTCAGCAATAAAGCCACTCTTATTCTCAAATAGAATAATAGGGATTGAAATTAAAAATCGCAGTACCGCAGCTACTTTCGATTTAAGACCGATGAAAGCCGTTGCGGAAGGTCTCGGCAAATCATGGAGCGGAGGAATTTTGATATATAACGGCGACAGGATAGAAAAGATTGCGGAACCGCATATATGGATGATACCGTTAAGA
>JAJYHI010000119.1 GCA_021784835.1 bacterium | reverse complement strand
ATAAAGGGGCAAAGGGGGTGACAGAAGTTGACTTAGGTATCAGATGCAAGAGTCTATAAAAGCAATAAACGGAATATTATGACAAATTAAAAGTTAAATTCAATAGACAAATTAAAAGTTGACAACACCGTTTTTTTATCCGGCGCTTTTTGCCGGGTGTAAATATCCTTTATAATGCAAATACTCAAGGTTCCTAAGGGAAACGCCTTTATTGCGGGCTATAAGGTTTAGGCCGTTTTTTCCGGCCGATTCGGCCGATTTATCGTTAAACAGATAATCGGCTAACGCCGCATATAATTCCAAAGGGGAATTGATCTGTCTTCCGGCGGAATTCTTTATAATTTCTTCTGCCGCTTCCGAAAAATTTTGAACGTATCTGCCGAAAATTACCGGTTTCCCGAAAACCAAAGGTTCGAGAAGATTATGTCCGCCGGCAGAAACCATACTGCCCCCGACGAAAGCGGCGCCGCATATGCCGTAAACCGTCAAAAGCTGTCCCATGATATCTACTAAAACGACGACGACTTTGCTTTCGGACAAACCGAAACTATTATTATCTTTAGAGTAATAAATCGAAGAAAGCCTGTAAATTTCTATTCCGGGTAAGTAGTTATTTAACAATTTATAAACCTCGTCGAACCTTTCGGGATGCCGCGGAGCAACGAAGAGGAAAATTTTATTTTTATCGTTCAGCTTGTTTAATTTTATTACCGAATCGGCAATGAGCTCTTCTTCTCCTTTATGAGTGCTTCCAGCCGCTATAATTTTCGCGTGTTCCGAATTATTAGTTTTATATTCTATAAATTTTTTGAGTATTGCGGTTTTTTCGTTTATATCTCCGGCGATAAGGGATGCGTCTATATCAAATTTCATATTGCCGGTTTGGCGCATATTTTCTTCCTTAATTCCAAGAGACGCAAATCTTTTGCAATACATATCCGATATGCATAATACAGTATCTATTTTTTTAAAGATATAACCGAAAAAGAATCTGAAACGGATATAATTTTTATAAGACTCCTCCGAAATCCTTGCGTTGATTAATGCTATAGGAATATTTTTTTTATTTAGAATATTAAATAAATTAGGCCATATTTCCGTTTCTACCGAAATAAACAAAGACGGCTTTATCAGTTTCAAAATACCGCGGACGGAAAAAAGAAAATCGTAAGGAAAATAAAATGTTAAAACGTTATCATTGCTTCTATAAAGATTATCCGCAAAATCGAAACCCGTTTTAGTGGTAGCGGAAAGATATACTTTTTTACCGTATTCCGACTGCAGTAAATCGATAAAATTTACCGCCGCCCTCATCTCCCCCAGCGAAACGGCATGAATCCAGACGCCTTCTTGAAAAGCCGCTTTTTTTAAAGGCTTAAAAGCGGCAGGGAAAAATTTATATACGTAGCCTTCGCTTTTTTTATTTTTCGTCAGATTTAAAATAAACAGCGTTATAAAAAAAAACGGGGATATAATGGTCAACAAAGCGTTATATATTATGCTTAAGGTTTTTTCCATTTTTATACGGCATTATTCCTTTAACGCCTGACTATATTAATAGTTAGATTAAGAAGTTTGCCATTTGTAAATTTTCCGGATGCGACGGATGCGGCTAAATTGCCGGCAGAAACCACCGATTTTGATTTTATAGAATTTATTTTAGATGAATATTTAAAAACATAATTTAATATAGCTTTCTGATTTTTAACGGCTATTGAGTTTAGGCGAATCGAGTCCGGCATTTTTTATACGTATTACTTATATTGATGCTTTTAAGTTCTATAATTACTGGCTTTTCTTTCCAATACTCTACATTATATTAAATATGCGTCAAATTATAAATATAAAAATAAATCTTACTACATAGCTAAATCGGAAATCGAACTTGCTAAGTTTTTTATTTCTCAATACGACGCAAATCCCGCTGCTTATCAGAATCTTTTAAATAAAACGGCTCCATACCAAAACGGATTTCCGGTTCTGGGCGGCTATATAAAGTTATTTACCTGTGTAAAGGAAAATAATAAAATTTAAAATAATTTAAATAATATTATGTCTCTTAATTACAAATTACAACAGCGAAACAAAAAATCCCGGCTGCGTCAAACGCAGTCGGGAGTGAAGAAATAAATAAATCGGACGCCTTTTTATTGACACCTTTTTATTTTTAGACGAGGCGGCTGGTAATCAATATTTTCTATACTCAGTACCGCAGTGGTCCAGTTCATTTTAAAATTAGACGAAGAGCTTTTTGCTTTGCACGAAAATGTTATATTTAATCGAGATTTTGTGCTATAATTACAATAATGCCGGTAGATTAAAAATAAATAAGGGTTATAAAGAAATAACGGATGTAATCATTTGGGGCGAATAAAACGCCCGCTCGTTTTTTATGGTTTGTTAGCGTAAAAAAGAATAAAAAGCGTTTTTTATTTGAGGATTTTATGAAAAACATATCCAAAAAAAACAAAATTAGCATTTTACCCTCTCCATTATCTTTTATTGCGATTTTCTTTATTTTTACCGCAATATTTATCTTGGGATATCTGGGCGGTTTAACGGCTTACGCCGAAGGGTTGAATAGAGGAATAACTCTTATCCAGTATCCTTCCCAGCCGCCGTCTTATTACTATACCGGCATCTGGGACGGACAAACTGTTTATTTGCAACTCGTTCCCAATGTTACCGTCGAATCCTTGCCGGATGCGACACTCGTGGGAACTCTCTCGGACTTTTATACCAATCAGCCGTCTTATCTTTCTCCGCCGTATGCCGAACTTAACGGGGAAAACATGAACGTGTGGACTGCTCCTTCAGAATTTCCAGGAGAATATGTCGTGCATAACGGAGATGAAGGCTATCAACCCACATACGGAACATGGATAATTGCCGGGTCGGAAGCCGCTATTCCAACACCGCCCCCTCAGCCGCCGTTGCCATATCCTCAGTCTTCATATTATCCGCCTCCGGTCGTATCTCCACCCCCTCCGGTAAACGTAACCGTCCAGACGCCTTATTTTATCGTTTCAATAGGCGATGGAGTGGGTGTGTATTATATACCTTCTATTGTGGGATTTGTTTTTAGTTACAACGGACTTTATTTTAACTGGATAAATAATGTGTGGGAATATTCTAATTATTCTTACGGTCCATGGCTGCCTTTAACGCAGGTTATCATACTTCCGCCTCCGCTTTTATACGGCCCTCCGCCCCCCGTTTTTGCTTACAGGCCTTATTTTTTGTGGTGGAGAAGGCGCATAGGTCCGTGGTATCGCGTATATCATCCGGCATGGTGGTATAGACACCACTTTTATATCAGGCATTATAGAATATGGAAAAGGCGTGTGCTGCCGTTTTATGTCCGCCATCCGTTTTACTATGGCAATATGCACAGGATAATAAGACCTGCCGGCGGAAGGTTTATTTTTCCAAAAGGGGTTCATCCTGTAATCGGCAGAAGAGGGCGGGTAATATACCCGCCGAATATAAGACCGGTTCCGTTCAGAAGACCTCATACACCCGTGAGATTCAGACCGGTAAGGCATTTTATGCCCGTTAAACCGGTTATGCCGGCGAGATATCCGCACCCGGCTCCTCTTCCATATCCGGTTCACGGTATTCATTCACTCGTTCGTCCGTTTCACCCAATTAAACCTCCTGTCGTTAAGCCGCCTTCCGGTCCGGTTTACACCACCGGTCCGATAATGAAACATCCTAAAGGAGTTTATAGGGGCATAGGCATTCCCCTCCATAAGCCGGTAAATAAGAAACCGGCCGTTTACCGTTATACACCTTCAAAACCGGTTAGACGCCTGCCTGTACAGGCGCCTCCAAAACAGAAGTTTAGACATGTAAGGCAACCACAACCAAGGTTCGCAGTACCGCCGAACAATTTTTATCATCCGGCAGGCCGTCCAAATATGTTCCGTCCGCCAAGCCCCGTCAGGACTACCCCCAAACGTCATTCGCCTATAATGCATCAGAGGGGGCGCAATAATTTCGCATTGCCGAGTATAAAAGGCAAACCTACGCCTCCTCATCGTCCGCAAGGTACACAAAAGCTAAGGAAGAAGAAAAAAATAAAATAATTTTACAATTTCTGATTCTTGGAGGCAGAGATAAAACAAAACTATAGTACCAGTCCAAATAGACCTGGCGGCAGCACTCGCAACCGGTTATCGCAACGAAGTAAGATTGGCGAATCAGTTTGGCGGAATTCTTCCGCTCGCCAGTGTCAGTTTATAGTTTTGCGTCATTCAGAAATATATATCATCCCTGCGGGGTATATAGCAGGAAATGATACGGCAAACGAACTTTTCTTAACGGTACGGTTGTAAAAACGTCAAGGACTTTTATGTCTTTTACATATTAAGTTGTTTAAAATATAAAATACAAAAATAAAAGCATCATAGAAAGAACTACTATAGCAATTAGCGTTTCTATTAAAGTTTAAATCAATAATTTTGTAACTTTACCTTTTTATAAATAACGGTGAAAGATTTATCAGAAAAGTCATATTTTAATAATAAATCGGCACGCTTTCAGAATAAAAACGTTTTCCCGTTTTGCACAATACGGAAAAAGGGAAATATATCCGCAAGCCGTTTAAATCGCTAAGATTATATCTACTTATTAATCCTGCTACGGTTTCTTTTTTGCGTATTCCACTAATAAAGTATGGTCGGATAATTTATGCTTAGAAACTATACGTTCTTTGACGTTTAAAGGGATTAACTCTTCTATCGCCATTTTGGCGAGCATTTCTATGTTTGAGACGCCCTTGAATTTAAACGGATAGGTTAATATTTTAAAGTATACAATTTCCGGCGAAAGCATGATAAATATTTTTCTATAAACAATCAAAGCATGGCTTAAGTCTTGCGCATCTTGTTCCGACAGTTGCAGTTCTTCAAAATAAACCCGTTTTCCGTCTTTACCGATCCAGCGTTCTACGCCGTAAACAGTCCCGTTTACTATTTTTATTCCTATATCGGCTATATTTTTATCAGACATATAAAAACAGCTATTCCATCTGTTTTAAAAGAAGATTTTTATAAATTCCGTCCATTTTTATTAAATCCTCATGGCTTCCGCTTTCGACGACTTCGCCTTTTTCGAGGACGTAAATCATGTTTGCCTGTTTCACGGTAGATAGCCTGTGGGCGATTATAAGGACAATTTTATTTTTGCACAAGCCGCCTGCCGCATCTGCTTTGCCTGCATTGTCGCCGCCGCTACTTCCTCCTCCGCCGAAGAGAGCTTGCTGAATTTTCTTTTCGGATTCCCCATCTAAAGAAGAAGTGGCTTCGTCGAGTATAAGTATGGGGGCATCTTTTAGAAACGCCCTAGCGATTAAAATTCTCTGTTTTTCTCCGCCGGAAAGCCTTGAGCCCGCCTCATCTACGAGGGTATCGTATCCTTCTGGAAGATTTTTTATAAATTCGTCGGCAAATGCAAGTTTTGCGGCATTTATTATTTCGTCCATGCTTTTGCCGCTTGTTCCGTATTCTATGTTGAACCTGACCGATTCGTTAAACAGGACGACATTCTGGGAAACGTAAGATATGGAATCCCTTAGCTCTTTTAAATTAAATTCTTTTATATCTATTCCGTTAATATTTATTTCTCCCGCAAACGGTTCGTAAAAGCGGGGGAGCAGCATAGAGAGGGTGCTTTTGCCCGCTCCCGAAAAACCGACTATCGCGGCTATTTCTCCTTTATTTATTTTTATGTTAATATTTTTAAGGTCGAAATGTTCGCCTGTTTTTTCTTTTTCTTCGCCTCCGTCGTATTTGCCGTAACCGAAATAAAGGCCTTTTATTTCTAGGGCGGTAATTTCTTTAGGGACGGAAGTCTTTCCGCCTTTCTCTTCCGGTTTTTCATCTAAAATACTAAAAATCCTCGTTCCGGCGGCTATACCCTCCTGCAGGCTGTTATTAAGGCGCGAAAGGCTTTTCACGGGCTCGTAAAGAAGTAGTATGGCAGTTAAAAAGGAAAAGAAATTACCCGGCGTATATCCGAATTTTATAACCTGAAGCCCGCCTATAAATATTATTGCCGCAACCGAAATTCCTCCTATAAGTTCGACGAACGGCACCGTAAGTCCCCTTATTTTAGTCATTCTCATAAAAAATCTGTAAAGATTATCTGATAATTTTTTAAATCTGCTTATTTCAAATTCTTCCATATTATAAGCTTTAACCATACGCAGTCCGGAAATAGTTTCGTCTAAAAACTTCGTTATGCTTCCCATTTCGTTCTGAGTATCGGTGCTTGTTTTGCGCGCTTTTTTTCCGAGAAGCGTTACCGGAAAGATTACTAACGGAAACAAAACCAAAACGGCTACGGCAAGATAAAAATCCATATAGAATACCACTGCCAAAAGAACTACCATCGTTAGGATATCTTTCATAACGGCGCTGACCGAATCGGATACTGTTCTTTGAATGATATTTATATCGTACGTTATTCTTGCGATAAGAACTCCGGTGGGAATTTTGTTAAGCTTCGAAACAGGCAGTTTTACTATTACGGAATATACTTCATCTCTTAACGACCTTATAATATTCTGTCCTACCGAACCGACGTAATAAAACTCGGCGTAATAAAAAACGTTTTTTACCAAAAAGATTAATATGACGAGCAAGGGGATTAGTATAAGTTCGGTATAGCTTTTAGTTATAAATATATTATTTATAAGAGGTTTTACTATATAAGCAAGCGCGCCGGTAAGAGCGGAAACTACCGCCATGCTTATTACCGCCATAATAAGCTTTTTTTTGTAGGGCAGTATATAAGGAAGCAGTCTTTTTAAAACCGACAAATCTTTTTTTATATTTTTCTTATTAAACATATTTTATTATTTTATCATAAATAAGGCCTGCTGCGGCATCAAACGGGTTAACGCCGGCGTCTAAAGTAGAAATTACGGCAGATATTTTATTTAATACGGTTTTCCGGTATCCGTCGTCCTTAAAAAATTTATCGGCTTCTTTAAAGACATTTTGAGGCGTGAATTTCGATTCTATTAACTCCGGAACCACTAAATCGCCCGCAAGAATGTTTATGAGACCGGCATATTTTATTCTTACTAATATTTTAGCAAGAAGATAGGTTAAATAGTTTAGATAATAAAATATTATCACGGGTTTGCCGTAAAAACAGGCTTCTAAAGAAGCAGTACCGCTTGCGGTTATTATTAAATCGCTCGACGAAAGGGCAAAGCCGATAGAATCCGTAAAAAAATACGCGCTGTTATCCTTTATGCCGCTATTTTTTAATGCCGTCCTGAAATACGAGGAGTCTATTTCTTTTCTGAATGGAAAGATAAAAAAAGCTTCTTTATAAGACGCTCTTATCAGTAAAATAGACTCGATTATCCTTTTCGAATGGTATTTAAGTTCCGTTTTTCTGGAACCTGGCAGAAACGAGATAACGGGGTATTTTCCTTTTAACAAATTTTTTGTTTTTTCGTCTTCCCGTTCAGTTTCGCCGCCCGCGAATAAGACGTCTTTTTTATTTAAAACATATAAAGGGTTGCCAAAATAATAAGACTCTACGCCTTCTTTTTTATAAATCTCCTGCTCGAAAGGGAAAATAGTTATAACAAATTTTATATATTTTTTAATAAATTTTATCCGGCCGTATCTCGATGCCCAAATTTTCGGCGGAATGAAGTAAGCTACGGGAATTTTAAGCTTGTTTGCCAATTTTGCGATTTTAAAATTAAAAGAGGGGAAATCCACCAGAATAACCGCATCCGGTTTATTCAGTTCAATCCAGTTAGATAGATTGCTTAATACTTTTTTTATAGTTCTTAATTTTAAAAGCACTTCGGTAAAACCCATAACCGATAATTCTTTAATATCGGCTATCAGCGTTGCGCCGGCTTGGGCGCTGTTTATTCCGCCCATTGCATAAACATCGAGCATTATAGCATTATCGTCAAGCTTCCTAAGCTTTTCAATCTTTTTAAGCGACGATATTAGTCCGCCGGCAAAAACATCGCCGGAGGGTTCGCCGGATAACACCAGTATTTTGTGTATTTGCATAATATTACGGCTTAAAAAACATAAACGGCAATATTTTCGGAATCGGCTTTCTTAATAAATTCATCTTTTCTAATAACTATAGTATTGGGTTCAAAAGCAAGACACGTCGCATTTACCGAAATTATCGCTTCTAAAGTATCGAGTCCCACCGCCGGAATATCGAATCTTAAATCCTGATTGGGTTTATTGACTTTTACTACTACGGCGCCCCCGTTTGCAAGTTTTCCACCCCTTATTATGGCCTCGTCCGTGCCTTCTATAGCTTCGAGAGCCATTACGGATTTATCTTTAACTACTGCGGTTTGTCCTATATCCGCCCCTGCGATTAGCATTGCCGAATTTTTTCCAAACTCTATGTCTTCTTTTTCTTTTTTGTTGGGCGGCCTCTTAGATACGACTCCCGACGGCAAAAATACGGAAGAGATATATTTTGTCTGCGGAACAATGGTTATTCCTTCCTTTTCCAAAAATTTACAAATAGCGTTAAGTATGGTATCGTCTTTTTTATCTTTAAGAGACAGAAAAAGGGTTATGGCTTTGATGTCCGGTTTGACTTTTTTAAACATCAGCGTTTTTCGGACTTTACCGGCCATTATTACTTCGCTGACACCTTCGGATTTAAAAAAATTGACCAATTTGCCGAGCTGTCCGATGCTTATATAAATAATAGAATCTGCGCGTTCCGAAAGCGATTTATCCGCTTCTTCTTCTATTGCGCAGACTTTCACGGAATAACCCGCCGCTTTTAATTCGTCTATATATATTAACGGAAATTCCCCGTAGC
>JAJYHI010000065.1 GCA_021784835.1 bacterium | reverse complement strand
TTGTCGATGACGCTAAAGCACTGGAAGATGCAGGCGCATTTATGATAGTATTGGAAGCGATGCCGGAAGAAGCGGCGCTGAGCGTTCAGAATAATATTAATATCCCGACAATCGGTATAGGCGCGGGGAGATTTACCGACGGACAGGTTCTGGTATTTTACGATGCCGTCGGAATGCTGCCCCAAAAGCCTCCTAAATTTGTCAAGAAGTTTGCGGATTCTCGTTCTTTGCTGATAGACGGATTAAAAGCATACAGAGAGGAAGTTAAAAACGGCGCGTTTCCTGCAGAAGAAAACATATATAAATAAAGCGGGAGGGGATAAATGGAGTTAAAAGAATGCATTGTCGGCCGTTCTTCCAAGAGGGATTTTAAAAACATACCCGTACCTAAAGATTTAATTATTAAACTAATAGAAATTTCTTCCCACGCACCGTCGTGGGCTAATTCTCAGCCTTGGAAAGTTGCCGTTTCGACAGGGAAAACGTCGGAATTCATCAAAGAAAAAATATATAAGCTGGCGCGGGAGGGCAATCAGGGCAATCCAGATTTTCCTTTTCCGGAGTTCTGGCCGGAGGAACAGTCCAAAAATATTTTCGAAGCCGGGAAACATAGATATGAATCTCTCGGGATTCTAAGGGACGACGAAGAAAAAAGAAGGGAAATATCGCTGAATAATTATCTTTTTTTCGGTTCGGAAACTGCAATTTTCATATATATGAACGAGAAATTAGGGCACTGGTCCACTCTCGATTGCGGGATGTTTGTCCAAAATATTCTTTTGACCGCCCACGACCTCGGGCTTGGCGCCTGTCCGCAGGCGTATTTAGTCAGGTATCCCGATATTTTAAGAGAAGCTTTTAAACTCGGAAACAGCGAAAAATTCCTTTTAGGCATTACGATAGGATATTATAAAAAAGAAAGCCCGATAAATAATATAAAAACGGAAAGGATAAAGGTTGATAGTTTTCTGAAATATTATGAATAATATTAAAACTAACCTTTAAATATTTTAGGAGGAGAAAAATTTATGAATTACGTATCTTATTTTAAATTTAAAGGCACGCTGAACAACGATTCAAAATATCCGGCGCTTTCTCTTATCGCATTTATTTTGAAAATTATTGCTTTAGTATATCTCGTCGTGGGCTTAATCGGCACTTTGATTATGTCGTTCGTATGGGCGGACGAGGCCGGAAAAATGGCGGAGATGTTCGGTGCCGGCAAATTTAATTTCTTGTCTGCGCTTTCGTCGTTTTTCTTCTCTTTGTTAGGCGGGATTATTATTACGATATTGATATTTTTATTAATATGGGCGTATGCCGAGCTGATATTGGTTTTAATGGATATCGAGAGCAATACGGCAAAAAAATAGAAAATTACCTCATTTTTCCGCATTATTTATGGCAAAAGGACCATTAATATTTACCATAGGACACTCTACGCGGTCAATGGGCGAATTCATAGAACTCCTTAATGCGCAAGGCATTGCGGAAGTTGTCGATATCAGGTCCATACCTATGTCGCGTTACAATCCGCAATTCAATGCCAAAACCCTTAAGGAGTCTTTAAATAAAGAACACATAGGATACGAGCACATCGAAAAACTTGGCGGTTTGCGGCGTGCAAACAAAGATTCAATAAATCTCGGCTGGCATAATCTTTCATTTAGGGGATTTGCTGATTATATGTCGACGCAGGAATTCTTGGAAGGATTAGACGAACTTATAAAAATAGCATCGCTGAAAAAAACTGCTATTATGTGCGCCGAAGCCGTGCCATGGCGATGCCACCGCTCTCTCATCGCAGATGTCCTTACCAAAAAAGGTTGGCTTGTGCTTGATATAATTAACCGCATGCCTCCGAAAGAACATTTGCTGACGCCCTTTTTGAAAATGCGAAACGGAAAGTTTATATATCCGGCGGCTTAAATATGATTCGCTATCAATACAAAAAACCGCAAATACTTTTTATAGGCATCAATCCACATTTTGGGTCATACGATAAAGGCGTACCGTTTTCCAATAATAAAATGTTTTGGTATCTTCTTTCCGATGCCGGGATTATCAGAGAAAAAAGGAATGAACTTAAGGACGACGACTCATTAAGATTATTATACAACACTAAGTTTAATAAATTCTATAAATTGGGATTCTTAAATATTATCAACAGGCCCACCCGTGATGTTTCCGAAATTCGTACCGGCGAAGAATTACAGGGGCGTAAAAAGATTTGTTCAATAATAAAAGAGCAGAAGCCTAAAGTAGCCTGTTTTATCGGCAAAATAACTTATGAAAAATATATAAATTCAAAAGATTTTACATTTGGCTGGCAAAAAGAATCTATCGGCGAAACGAAATTCTATGTCATGCATTTTCCATTGAGAGGGGAGGCCGTTGTAAGAATTAATGAATTAAAAGAAATTGCGCGGGCAGCCATAAAACAAAATATTCGATAAATATTGTCTCCGTGCATCTTTAAATAATAATAGATATCTATCGTCAAATAAACCTTATAAAATTTATAATGAATATAAAATTTCTTGACTCGGTCTGAAAAAGTATTTATAGGGTTTTTAGTGGTGCCCCCGACCGGAATCGAACCGATGACCAAAGGTTTAGGAAACCTCTGCTCTATCCTACTGAGCTACGGGGGCGGGTAAAAAGCGGATTATGTAAAACGGCTAAAAATGATTATTTAATTTGCGTTACGCCAAACTATTATATATAATTAATAATATAAAATCAATTATTAAAGCATAGTAATAATAAGAATTACGCTAACGGCAAGCCCCTTAGTCCCTATTTTTGCTATACCGCAAATCTAAAAGCGCCCATAGCTCAGCTGGATAGAGCGTCAGACTACGAATCTGCAGGCCGGGGGTTCGAATCCCTCTGGGCGCACCATTCAAAACAGCAGTATTTAAGGCATTTCAAGCAATATTTCATCTTAACATAATTTCTTAATTTTGATAAAATTTAATCAATTTTAACGAACTTTAGATACAATTTAGGATACATTTTTTACATATGAATATTTATAAAAGAGGGCAGGTTTTCTGGTGCAAATTCAGGTTAGATAACAAGCTATATCAATATTCCTGCAAAACGAAAGATAAAGAAACCGCCCAAGAGATAGCTTCGGCAATTTATGCTGACAAAAGATTTAATAACTTTTCTAATTTACACAGGCTGCCGCAAAGGCGAAGCATTAAATCTTAAATGGGACAATATAGACTTAAAGAACGACATTGTAGCAATTAAAGGGACTAAGACTAAATATGATCGCTATATCCCTATTTCTAAACCCTTTAAAGCACTTTTAAGTAGCATTGATAAAATTCAGGACTTTGTTTATATGTATTTAATAACAACGGCGTTAAATTAGGCGATTTCAAGCATTCCTTTCATACCGCCTGCCGAAACGCCGGACTGAAAGATTTAAGAATCCATGATTTGCGGCAGGTATTTTCTGAATGGGTTGATGTCAAGCCAAAATAAAAATGTCACCTTTACAATAATGCTATAAAATATTCTCCTGTAATTATTCTACGTGAGGATATAATGGCAAGGGACATTATCATGTTGGTAGAACAGGATATTGTCATATTGCTGGAACAGAACTTTTTTTAATGCCTGAAAAAACAGCGCAGAGCATTGAAAAGAGGGGAGCGCATCAAGCCTTGCTGGGTATGGCAAAACTGGCAATGGACGCCTTTTGCTCCTTATCCATATTTTTAAATAATACAGAGCGCCTGTTAATTTTCATCTTCATAAAATTTATATCCGTAACCCCTTATGGATTTAATATATTTGGGATTTCTTGGGTCGTCCCCTATTTTTTTTCTGATCCTTCCTATTAAAACGTCGACGGTCCTGTCGATGCTTTCATAATTCATAGTTTTTATATTTTCGAGAATATAGTCCCTTGTAATAACGTTGCCCCTGTTTTTATATAGAATTGAAAAAAGTTCGTATTCCGCAGACGTTAAATCTAAGGCTTTGCCGTCTTTTTTTACGAGCATTTTGCTTTCGTCTATTTCAAAACCGTAATCGTCATTATTTGCCCGCGCTTTTCTTCTGATTACGGCTCTTATTCTGGCGACGAGTTCTCTGGGGTTGTACGGTTTTGCGACGTAATCGTCTGCCCCGATTTCAAGGCCGGTAACTATATCGGAATAGTCGCCTCTCGCCGAAGAAATAATTATCGGCAGGCGATACTTTTGCGATACCAATTTACATATTTCTAATCCGTCGGCTTCGGGTAAAGTCAGATCTAAAATTAAAAGGTCAAAGCTGTTAGCGTCTTCTTTTAAAGCCTTAAGTCCTTCGTTTGCGTTTTCAAAATTTATAAGGTCTATATTGAATTTATAAAGATATTCTCTTAAGAGTTCGGCAATTTCTTTATCGTCTTCGATCATTATAACTTTTGTCATAATAGTTTATAAAATTTAAAAAAGTTATGAAAAAAGCATATTATATCAAAAATATTAATTAAATAAATGCAATAGCCGAAGCAGCCGCATTAAAAAATAGTTCGTCTGCTTCGGCAAAATTTAAATTAAACCGCGATAGCGATAAATATTATTCGGATAAATTTTCTTTCATCATTTTGATTCTTTTGTTTAACATTTTTTTCATAAATTCAAGGCGTTTAATCCTGTTATGAATCTTTTTCTTCATAAGAAATACAAACCTGCTTCTCTGCGCAGGCGTCAAAACGTTGGAGAATTTTTCAAGAAAGTTCGCCTTGATTTCAGCCATATTTTTAACTTTATTCGTAATATTTGCTACAAAAACGTTTTTGTTAAACGTTCCCGATTTCATCGCCGAAAGCAGCGGATTTCTAAAGTTCCTCATATTTGACTTAAAAGCCATAAATTCCTGTCGCTTAATTATCCTAATTTGATGAAACTGATTTTTAGTCAAATGCAATTTCTTTTTAAGCATAAAAATATTGAACATTCCCATATCCATTTTCATTTTACGGCAGCGCATAAAGTTATGCCGCATGATATTATGTTTCTGCATAGTTTGAAATGCGGAAGCTTTGCCCGCAAAATACGTTCCGGCAAAAACAAATGCTAACAAAAACAGAAATAAGAAAAAAATTTTAAACTTTTTCATGTTAAATCTCCTTTTAATTAAATTAAGTTAAATTAAATTTAATTGACTAATTTTAGCGAACCATGTTTTCACAAGCTAAAATTATTTATAAAATAATTATAATCCATAAATGTTAATCAAGAATAAATCTTTCATAAACGATAATAAAATATTCATTTACATTGTTTAGACAAAATAATGAAAAGACGTCGGCATTTATGCCATAAAATAAAGACTAAAGTATTTTATTGAAAATTTCTAGAAATATGATAAAATTTTATATAGAAGCAACGTCTTTCGAGTCTTTCGAAAAACTACACATTATTTATAAAACAGTCTGTTTTAACAAGATGCATATCATGAAACGCTTTATCATTTACTTATTATTTGCGGTGTTTTTTGCAACTGTGTCCTGCGCATACGTTTTTACAAACGCAAAGCCGGCTAAGGCGGGGGTATTTATAGGCATCTCGATGCCTAACTTTGCTTTTTCTTTCGGACAGGGGCTTAACGCTTATTACGCTCCTTCTTTCCAGAGCTATATTTACGGCTATAACGGACTTTATTACAGGTGGTATAACGGAGGATGGGTTTATGCAAGCGTTTATTCGGGGCAGTGGTTTCCGTTAACTTCCGCAATGGTTCTGCCCGCTCCTTTAGTTTACGGCCCTCCGCCCCCCGTAGTTATGTATAGACCATATTTTTTATGGTGGAGGCTTCATGTCGCTCCATGGTACCGCAAATATCATCCGGGCTGGTGGGCAAGGCATCATATGTATCTCAGGCACTATAGAGCGTGGCGCGCTTACGCTCCACGGTTTTATGCGTCGCATCCTTTTTATAGAGAAAAAATGAGGCGGATATTTCGTCAAAGAATGATAAACAGATTTCAGCACCGCAGAATAATTAATCAACATCGGCGGATTATGCATCAGCGCCGACGGATTATGCATCAGAGAAAGATTATCCGACGTTTTAGGCGCAAACACAATGAACGTTAATTCAGCTATTGCAAAAATTTAACATAAACGTCATAATTCTGTAATATTCGTTTGGTATAATTTAATTGAATATAAATGGTATAAAAATTGCTGGAATATAGCCATTTATTTTTTTTGCATTAAATTAAAACTAAAATGGAGGAATCGAGTTATGAGAAGCATGTTAAAAAAAATCATGTTTACTGTATTAATTCTTGGTTCCGCTGCTTTGTTTTTTACAGTTGAAATCAAAACAACCGAAGCGGGACAAACGCGTCACATTTCTAACAGCGCCCGGCTTATAAACCGCGGCAGGTATTTGGTGGAAGATGTCGGCAAATGCGCCGACTGCCACACGCCGAGGGACAGATTCGGCCGCCCCATAAAATCAAAATGGCTCGAAGGTACGGTCCTCAATCTAAAACCGATTCATCCGGTACCGGGCTGGGCGGGGAAAACCCCCGACATTGCCGGTCTTCCTAAGGGATGGACAAGAAAAGATATGATTAAATTTTTAACGATGGGCATAGATATAAAAGGCAAGTTTGCAAGACCACCCATGCCTGGCTATAGGCTTACTAAAGAAGACGCCGTTGCCGTTACGGATTATCTTAAGAGCTTGAAAAATCAGTAAAAATAGAGTATTTATATTTAGCCGTTATATTTAGTTATAACGGCTAATTTCTCAATGTTGCGGTTAATCTTTTCGTATTTAAGAGCAGATTTAATGCATCCTCTATTTTCCCCGCTATAATGTCGCAATTTAAGGCGGCTTTTATAGCGAGTCCCTCTAATCCCATAATGCCGATTCCTATGGCAGCATTTTTGAGTATTTCATTATCGTTAAAACCGTTACCTATGGCGATAGTTTCCGCGTATCCTAATTTTTGAAGTATTTCTCTTTTTTAAGTGCGGAATTTTCTCCGTTTATAATAAATAACTCGGCATGGATGTTTTTAACCATTTCTTTGGCAGTTCCAAACGTATCCGATGTTACGACGTAAATATCAACATGTTTCGATAATTCATTCGGTAGAGTTTTTACATTGTTTTTAATTATTCCGTCCTCCGAAAGCGTTCCGTTCATATCAAAAACCACATTTTTTATTATTATTTAGGCATTTTCCCGCCCTGGTATATTAATTTTTATCATACGGCCTTCCTATATGTTTAAATATTTAAAAGATTATTTTGCTGAATAACTCAATTTGTCTAATATACAACGATTTTATGAATCAATCAAATTCATCGCATCAAAACAAATTTTATTAAAATCTATCGAGAAAATATTTTTACCGCCGGAATATGCGTATATAATTTTTAACCCGTGTTTTTCCATTATCTGTTTAGTTATATATAAACCCAGACCGAAGCCGTCTTTGTTTTTTACGTTAAGGTCTTTTAAAAAAGGCTCGAACATGGCATCTTCGGAAATAGACGGTTTTGCCCCTTCGTTTATAACGCTTAAAACGCCTTTTTCTATATTAACCGTTACTTTCTTATACGTTCCAAATTTAACCGCGTTATCTAATAAATTTTTTACGCCGATAATTAGCAGTTCGCAGTCGGCTTTAACGGTATAATCCTTATCGTCGTTTATAACGTTGATGCCGCCGCCGTTTTTTACGAAAAGGAGTTCTTTCGCTTTATTTATTAGAGCGGTTAAATTACAGGTGGTTAGATTCAAAATTTCATTGCCTGCCGCTATTTTTTCCGCCGCAAACAGTTCGTTTATGAGCATTTCGAGCCTGTTAAAAATATCGGAAAATACTCTTTTTTTGTCTTTGTCTTCGTCTTTTAACAGTTCTAAAGCAATTTTCCCTTTGGTAATAGGGGTTTTTAATTCGTGGGCTATGTTCCTTATAAACCATACCCTTGTATTCATAGTTTTTTTAACGCCGTCGATAGCTTCTTTAAATTCTTTTGCTACGAATCCTATTTCATCCTTTCTTAAAATATAATCGTTTAAATTTACGTTTATATCGCCGTTTTTAAATTCTTCCATCCTTTTTCTCAATTTTCCGAGGGGTCTTATGGAACGAAATATGCTGATATACAAAAGTATAAGGATAATATTTAAACTTAACCATGCCGCCAATAAAATCTTCTGCCTGCCGCTAACCCCCGAAGTTCTTTTAAATAAAAAAGCAGTTTTTCCGGTTTTTGACCCCAGATATATATATTTATTTCCGTTAAATATTAATAAAGTAAGATTATAATTGAGGCGGGGAGGGTTTCTTTTAAGCAGGAACTTTCCATTTTTTAAAATTTTATTTATCGATTTTTGATTTTTTATTAAATTTATTCCAAAGAATTGACCGTCGTTAAATTTATTTTTTTTTGCCAGAAAAATAGTTTTTCTTATAAATCTGAAAGTTTCCATACGGTTTATAATCTTGTGCGCGAACAGGTAAAAAAACAGAAGTAGGGTAAAAGTTAATATAAAAACAATATTAATTTTGAATAATACAGAGTGCCTGTTAATTTTCATCTTCATAGAATTATTCATAAAATAATTATAAAGGGAGCGTTAGATATTTCGTGTCAGTCTGATTTTTTATTGGTTAATTTTTAAAAATTATATCATATTTTTTGTTTGTAAATTAAAAATATTCATCGCCGCAGTAAAAGTTGGTCAAGGTTAATCGATAACTTTTTCAATAGCGGCTTTTTGTTGTTGAAAAAGCTGTCGATTAACCGGTCAGGTAAATTTAGGTTTATCAACAGCATGTTTTTTCGCTGTTGATAAATCGTTAAGGTCTGAAAGACCAGCGTAGCTCATTTACCTGTGAGCAACTTTTTGTTATTTTAAGTCCTAA
>JAJYHI010000143.1 GCA_021784835.1 bacterium | reverse complement strand
ACGAATGCCGACATATCGCCGTATTTTACTGCCGAACCAGAATAAACCGTTTCGCCTGGTCTTTTGTCCACCGGCAGAGATTCGCCCGTTAATGAAGACTGGTCAAGGCTTAAGTATTCTCCGTCCATTTGTCTAAATCTTTATCCGATACGGCATTAGCGCCGGAATTATTACCGTTCGAAATAAAAGTATCCGACATTGCGGCTCCTTTTTGGACTGCTTTTAACTTAACTTTTAACAAGCTAATCTTCAGACTTCAGATAAATATATTATTTATATATTTAAAGTTTATCACGACATTGCCGCGCTTTCAATAAACGGATGCAGCTAAAATGTTGATTTTAATATATAAATAACATAAATTACCGAATAGCGTATTTCTAAAAATAATGAATAATTTTTATGGTATAATAATTTTGCCCGATTTTTATTTTAAACCTAAAAAAATTACTAATGTATTATGCTTCGTTTCATCGATACGATTAAATTAGCCGACGGGCATTATGAACTTATAGGCGGCCACAATAAGAGAATTAATGATACTATAAATCATTTTTTCGGTTTTAATCCCGCAATAGACCTTAATTCTTCTTTGCCGAAACCAGGCAAATATAAACCCGGCATTTATAAATGCAGACTGACCTATTCCGACCGTATCGAAAATATCGAAATTACTCCTTATATTAAAAGAACAATCAAAGGATTAAAGGTTATCGATTTAGATTCCCCGGTTTTTTCTTCCGGACATAAGCCGTTTAATTATGAGTTCAAATATCAAGACAGAACGCTTATAAATTCATTCTTAACGGGAATTGACGCTTTGTCCGACGTTCTTTTTATAAAAAACGGCCTGTTAACCGATACCTCTTTTTCTAATATAATTTTGTTTGACGGAGAAAAATGGATTACGCCAGATACTTACCTTTTAAACGGAGTGAAAAGACGCCATCTTTTAGAAAACGGCGAGATAATAGAAAAAAAGATTTATGCCTACGACCTGAGACGCTTTCAAAAAATATCCCTGATAAACGCAATGCTCGAACCTAAAGATATTACTATCGATATTTGCGACGTAGTATTTTGAACCGTTCTCTATAAAACGCGATTTACCCAATCTTAAACAATATGATTTTAGATTCTAATTTTATAGAAAAAATGAATTATTACGGAAGAAACGGAATCAAGTTTCTTTTCATTGTAGATTTCGAGATGAAGTTTCCCGTTATTATGGAATTAGCGGAGACGAAAGACTCCAATATAAAATATTTCATAGACGGCGCCGACAATTATACGGGATATGCAGATAATGTATTTGATAAAAATGAATTCAAAATTCAAAAAAATCCGGTCCCTTTCAAAGTTTATAAAAAAGCTTTCAATAATATTATTAAACATGAAAAGGCCGGCAATTCGTATCTCGTAAATTTAACCTTTAAAAGCCCCGTTAAGATTAATCTCGGTTTGCAGGAAATATTTTATAAGAGCAGGTCTAAGTATAAGCTTTATTTTAAGGATTCTATTCAAGAATTTGTCTTGTTTTCCCCCGAAACTTTTATCAACATATCCGGCGGAAAGATTTTTACTTATCCTATTAAAGGAACGATAGACGCCGGTATTCCTAACGCAAAAGAAATTCTTGCAAACGATAAAAAGGAAAGGGCAGAACATTTAACGGTCGTTGACCTTTTAAGAAACGATTTAAATATCGTATGCAAAGACGTAAAAGTCAACAGGTTTTGTTTTATAGAAACGGTTAAAACAAATTTTGGAGAATTATTGCAGATGACCTCCGAGATTGAGGGCAAAATTAAACCCGAACTAAATTGCCGGTTCGGAGATATTCTTTGCGCCATGCTTCCCGCAGGTTCCATTTGCGGGGCGC
Organism: bacterium; assembly: GCA_021784835.1. Next base: position 7,067 of record JAJYHI010000143.1, on the reverse strand, counting down.
CCAAAAGAAAGACTCTGGAAATTATAAAGGAAACCGAGTCTGAAGAAAGAGGCTATTATACCGGAGTATTCGGCATATACGACGGGGAAACTTTCAAAAGTTCGGTTATGATAAGATTTATAGAAAAAACTGAGGAAGGATGTTTTTATAGAAGCGGCGGCGGTATTACCGTTTACAGCGATGTTAAAAAAGAATACGATGAAATGGCCGAAAAAATTTATGTTCCGATTTATTAAGATTATAAGTATTTTGCGAACCATTCCGCGCTTAAGCGGGCAACCTCTTCCAGCGTACCCGTTTCTTCAAAAAGGTGAGTCGCTCCGGGTATAATTTCAAGTTTCTTTTCTGCGGATATGTTTTTATAAGCGGTTTTATTTAATTCAATAACCTCAAAGTCCTCCCCGCCGACTATTAAAAGCGTGGGTGCTTTAACCCTATGCAAACTTTTCATGGCAAGGTCGGGACGCCCGCCTCTTGAAACTACGGCGTAAATAATGTTTGGCCTTTCGGCGGCCGCTATCAGCGCCGCCGCAGCCCCGGTGCTTGCGCCGAAATAACCTAATTTTAGACTATTTATTAGCGGCTCTTTAATCAGCCAATCCGTAACATAGATAAGCCTTTCTGCGAGAAGTTTAATATTAAACCGGTATTCCGCGGTATAATTATCGATTTTTTCTTCTTCAACGGTAAGAAGGTCAAAAAGAAAAGTTCCGAGGCCGTTCCTATTTAAAATTTCTGCTACGTACATATTTCTTGGGCTGAATCTGCCGCTTCCGCTTCCGTGGACAAAAACTACCAACCCATGTGTTTTAGACGGAATTCTTAAGTTGCCGTAAATATTTTTATCTTTTATATGTATTAAAATCTCTTTTGTTATCGGTAGCGAATTATTATTTTTCATAACATATTATAATGTTAAAAGCATAAATATCTAAATTAAAGTATATGCCTATAAATATTAAAGTCAAATATTGACAGGCAGGACGGTTATAGTCGGCTTCATTCTTTAAAGACATTAATTCATGGTATATTTACCGGTTTCAAGATTAACCGTTTTATCTTTTTCGAAATGAAGCGAAAACATAGTTTTTACGCCGTCGTGTTTTGCGGGATATATACCTTTTAGAATAATCAGTGACCTTGCGCCAGGATATACATATATTGAATAACAGCTTCTGTTTGCCGATGTTTTAAATCTCTTGGATTTTAGGTTAAATAGGGCATCTTAAAGCGTTTCATTAGAATTTTTGAAATCTTAAATCGGATAATGCCGTTTTTTCACACGGGTTAATTCCATAAAAACAACCTCGTCTTTTTTAATGTTTTGATAAAAACCCGTTTTAAATCTTTTGTCATTATTAAATGAATGCAACGGAACGATTGTTACAAAAAACGGGATGCCGGTTTTAATTTCTTTCTCATAAAAAATATCTTTTATAAAAGAAATTTCCGCTTTATACTTTCCTTACAGCCTTGTTATCCCTGTATTTAGACCATGATATTTCAGCGTCTAACATAGAGAGTTTTGAAATTTTTTTTCTAAAAGAAATTATTTTGCATAGGGAACTTTCGGACATGCCGATATCCGCGGCAAATGTTTTATTTTGCTTTATAATATAAAAACCTAGGTCGTCGAGTCTTTCAACAAAACGCAGTATATTTTCGCCTATTAACCAATACAAACGTGGGTCGGTTTTCTTTTTAGAGCGCTTAGCGGCTTCCGATAGCAGTCCTTTTATGTCGTTTAATAAAACGGCATAGTCGGCTTCGATAAAACTTAATTCCCGCCGAATATTTTTTGTTTCGTCGTTAAGCTTGGCTATCGAAGTAGCGGCTTTGCATATGCCGGTTATTTTGTCTTTTATTATCTTTAAAGGATATTTTTCTTTTGTTTTTTCTTTCATGCTTCTTTTCCCCAGTCAGATAAAAAGCGGTTTATAAATGACTGCAAAGATTTCTTTTCCTGTAAATAACCGGATAAGACAAATGCTGTTGAAACGACTATATGGTATTTCTCTCCGCCGCTTTTTGCAATTCTTTTAAAAGCGGGATGTTCGTTATTTATCCATACGGTTCCTTCTTCTATTTTTCCCAATTCGTTAGAATCTTTATTATCGTAAAACCCGATCATTAATCCCGGCTGTTTTCTTTTTCCTTCCAGTGGTTGACCGTTTTTTTGTTCTCCTATACCTAAGTCCGGAAGGTTGTTTTCGATATTTTCTTCATTCCTTGTATTTTTTCCGGCATTTCCCATATTGCCGTTGTTTATATTGGTTATTTCAGAATCTTCCTCTACGGCCGTTCCAGATTCCAAAGCTGAAGTATAGGTCGAAATGCCGATATCGGTTTTTAAATTTTTTCTTCTGCCGAATAACGGGTCTAATTCAGGGAAGTCTTTAAGCATATTATCGAGAATTCCGCGAATTTCTTTTTCAAGCGGATGCAATTCTTTTGCAGGTTTTTCGCGTGATTCGTTTATTTCGCCGAATTCTTTTAAAATAGGTTCAATAACTTCCTGTATTGCTTTGCGGTAGCGGTAATATTTTTGAAGGCTTGCCGTATCTTTTAAAAAATCGGCTTTATTGGTGGTTAAAATCAACGACAGACCCGGTATTTCAACTACTCCCGATATATAATCCGGATTTTTTGCAGAAATTCCCAGCCAGTCCCATCCGTGCTTTATAACTTTCCCGCAAGTAGATATGGCTATACCCCTTTTTTCTTCGTCGAGCGGTTCTTTATATTTTCTGATGAAACCGACTCCGACCGGTTTTGCTTTTTTCCCGAATTGGATTTTAAAAGCTTTGCTCTTTTCAAAATCCATCATTTCGGATAAGTTTATTTTTTCTTCGTTAACGTAAAAATTAATGCCGTTTTTGTAAATACACCTTAAAGCAGTTTGAAAAGTTGGGTCAAGAATTGTATAAAAATGTTTTTGAATAGCTTTCTTAATAAATTCAGGGTTAAGCAGTTCGGAATTACTTGATTTGAAAAATATCGATACGGCGGTTCCATGAGGGAAATTGCTTAATTTCGAATTTGCAGAAAACGTCGTTATATATTTCCAAGGAGCTTTTTCGTCATTTTCCAATTTCCAGCTTGTTGCTCCACGGAAATTGCCGTTAGCCGTTTCCGTAACGACCTCTTTTGCTATAAGCAGGGATAATTTCGCACCTACGCCCGCAAAGCCGATACCCATACCCCTGGTCTTTGTCGTCGATGCGATATTGTGATATCCGTCCAGCTCTTTTTTATCCATTCCTTTTCCGTTATCTATAACAGCCAAAACATATTTTTCCGAATCGACGATAAATCTCATATCGCTTGCATGTGAATCGAGCGAATTAGCGACGAGTTCCGTAACGATAACTTCTTCCTGCGGAAACGGATATGAATCACGTATATCTTCCAATAGATGATGTAAATTTACCCTTGTTTCGCCCATTAGCATTCCTTTTCCGGCATATATTTTGCGCTTATTTTAACAGTTAAGATAGCAGGCGACAATTTATCTTTTTATCCGTTCAAATTTATGAGCGCCATATTGTCCTTCTTTACCGTTTTTACAAAATTTAATTAAATTCTTCTTTTACCTTTTCTTGCAAATACATCTTAATGAGGGACTGATAAGGCACGTCGTTTTTATTTGCGATTAGTTTTAATTCAAAAAGCAAATGCTCAGGCAGTCTAAGCGAGATTGTTTCGGTTGAAGGCTTTAATTTCGGCATAACAACTGACCGTGCCTTATTCCAGTCGATATATTCGGCGGAATCGTTATCCATCCAAAACCCCCTTTCTTCTTGTGCATGTTTAAAATATGGTATTTTTTTCTTAGCTTTTTCATTTTTTTTATACGCCTCTTTTTCTTTCTTACTCATATTTCTTGCCGATATTACCCTTATTTTATTATTTCTTGTCGTAAAAAACAGAAATAGTCCTTTTTTCATGTTTGTTTCTCCAAAACAATAAAATCTTTCTTCATATTTTGAATGGTTTTCTTCATTTGCAACGATAAAGGGGCGGTTAAAAAATATTTCCTCGCATTCCTGCTTTGTTATGTCATGCTTTAACCAGCTTTCTAATTCGTTTCCTTTATCCCAATCAAATCCATTGCATTCTTTTAGTTTGCCAATAATATCGTCGGCCATATATAAATAAGTATATTCTCATAATATACAAAAATCAAGATTAAAGATTAATTTTTTAAGTCTAAATTTTTAAAACCATCGCGAGCAAGCCAAGTTAAGAGTTAGCAAACATATAAATCTGACGCCTTTAATTTTTAGGTAAATTGTAATTATTAATGTTAAATTTGAAAAATATTCTTCTTATGATATCTTATAAAAATATGATAAAAATTGACATTGAAAATATTTTAACATAATATTTCTCAATCCTTTGCCGGAAGAACCGGATTGTTTAAACTTCTTTCGTTCAGTATTACCATAATAAAAGACGCTTTCGATGCGTCCTCAATCGATAAACTTATTTATAGCGGTTTTTATCCCAGAATTTACGATAGTTAGTTTAGACCTGCATTAAGCCATAGGAGATTATATGGCAACGTATGTATGTAGAAATGGATACAAGCCAATTAATTTACATTAATTACCCCGAATCTTTTCTGGAAATTCTTAAAACTTTGCGCCGGAAGAATAGACAGTCGTTAAATCTCCAATATGGCGACGCGTTTTTAAATGACATCCGTTAAAGAGTATCGTTTTCGCCGAAATTTTTGCTTTGATTTTTCTGCTCAACATTTTGTCCCTATTTTTAAAGATGTTAATTTGACAAATTAATTTTCTATGATAATTAATATATAGAGCGGGTGTAAATTCATTTAATGGGGCGTGAATTGCCATGAAATCGATGATGTTAACGAAAATATCCGATTTAAAAATAAATCAAATGCCCTTATATTCAGTTGAAGTAGAAATCCCGAAAATTAATAAAAACGAAGCATTGATTAAAATAAGCGCCTGCGCCGTATGCCATACCGAATTGGATGAAATAGAAGGCAGAATTCGGCCTATCAATTTTCCGGTTATCCCAGGACATCAAATAGTCGGCAAAGTTATAGAAATAGGCGGTGAAGTAAATAAGCTCAGAATCGGAGACAGGGTAGGGATAGGTTGGATTAATTCCGCCTGCGGTAAATGCGAATATTGCAAAAATGGGTTTGAAAACTTGTGCGCCGATTTTGTCGCTACGGGTAAAGATGTGAACGGCGGTTATGCAGAATATGCAAAAATAAACGAGAATTACGCCGCAGTTATCCCGAAAAATTTTACTGACGAAGAGGCTTCGCCTCTTTTATGTGCGGGCGCCGTAGGATACAGAGCTTTAAAATTATCCGGAATTAAAGAAGGAATGAATCTTGGTTTTATTGGATTTGGAGCTTCTAACCATTTAGTTTTAAAAATAACTAAAGCAATTTTTCCGAATATAAAATTGTTTGTTTTTGCAAGGTCTGAAAACGAAAGAAAACACGCTTTGCGGCTCGGCGCATACTGGAGCGCAGATATCAATGATATTCCGCCGGAAAAATTACATTCGGTTATTGATACCACGCCGGCCTGGATGCCCGTAGTTGAAGTTATGAAAAATATAAGACCAGGCGGGCGTCTTGTTATAAACAATATAAGAAAGGAAAATTTTGATAAAGATTATCTTATAAATATTGATTATTCTAGGGATTTATGGATGGAAAGGGAGATAAAATCAGTTGCAAACGTTACGTTTGCCGATATCGTAGAAGTCATGGAAATTGCGGCAAAGTATAATATAAAGCCAGAATTTCAACTTTATAAATTAAATGAAGCGAATATTGCTTTAAACGAAATTAAAAATAAAAAAATTTCGGGAGTTAAAGTTTTAAAAATTTCTTGATGAGCACACATTAATGTTTCACGTGAAACATTAATGTGTGCTTTATATTTAAGTTTATTAATAAATTAAATAGATTTATTAATGCGAACAACCCGAATTATGATGTTTATCGTGAGATGAACAGGTATGCCCATATTCAAAAGTTAAAAAATTATTTTCTTTGCTGTCTGCCAGAATATCAGAAATTAAATTTTTATCGGTCCTATAAACTTTTATATTGTTTCGTTCCAGATTCCTGATAGCCCCTTCTCCTATGCCGAAACAAACAACCGCATCTACATTTTTTTCCGAAATAGCGCCAACCGGGTTGCACGTATTGTGCTCATGATTTTTATTTGAATTTGAGACCACTTCCGAAAATCCGGTTTCAGTATCGTATATATAAAAATACGGAGCGCTTCCGAAATGCCTGCTTATTTTTTGAGCTTCAAAATTAATCGTCGGTATACATAATTTCATATTTTATCTCCTTATTTAAAATTTATAAACTAAATTAAGATATTTTTATAAATCCCATTTAGAACACCGCCGCCATTTTCTGCCGCGTCCACATTCTTCGTTTCGGTTATTAACCCTGTGGAAGTTTTTATCGCCGCATTTAGGGCATTTTTCCGGCCTGCCGGTTCCAAACGGTTCATCCCATGTATTTTTACAGCCCGAACAAAAAAAGTTCCTTTTCATCTCTATCTCACCTCCTTCTATTTTCAAAGCTTTAGCGTTAACCAAGCAATCAGCAATTTTGTAATGGGCGGACGATATTATATTTCCGAACGTCTGCCGCGATATATTCATTTTTTCCGCCGCTTCTTCCTGATATAAACCGCTTAAATCGGCGAGCCTCACCGCTTCGAATTCATCAACCGTCAAAACGATTTTTTCTAATAATTTAGCCGGAATTCCATTTGGCTTAAAAAATTTTATTTCCGGCTCTTGTTCGATTTTTCTGCACTTATAAGGTCTCATATTTATTTGAAATAAATTTTATTATTAGCATATGCCAATAATTATATATTAAAATATATTAGCATGAATGTCAATATATTTTTATTATTTGTTAATAACTTTTATAATGTCTATATATAAATAACTTTTAATTTGTCTATTCCTTAACTAAAAATAATAATAAAATAGCGGATAACGCAACTAACGCAAATTAAGGAGGTTATCCGCTTATGAAA